>JAJRAL010000006.1 GCA_028679935.1 Methanomassiliicoccales archaeon
AAGAAGGTCAAGGTCGTCAGCATTGTCCACGTCAACAACGTCACCGGCACCTCGGTCCCGGCGAAAGAGGTCGCGGAGATCGCACACGACCACGGCGCGATCGTGATGTTCGATGGAGCGCAATCCGCGCCGCACATCAAGGTCGATGTCAGCTCCATGGACGCCGACTTCTATGCGATGTCAGCGCACAAGATGCTCGGCCCATCAGGGGTCGGCGTCCTGTACGGGAAGCTCGAGCTGCTGAAGCGCCTGGAGCCGCTTATCACCGGTGGAGGATCGGTCGCAACCTCCACGTTCGAGAAGGCCGAGATCCTTGATCCCCCGGACCGATTCGAGGGCGGACTCCAGAACTATCCGGGCATGATCGGGACAGGCGCGGCCGTCGACTACCTCGCGATCCTCGGAATGGACGAGGTCGCGGAGCACGACCTCGAATTGAACCGGTATGTCACGAAGGAGCTGGCTGACCTTCCCGGACTCAAGCTCGTCGGACCGAGGGACCCCGACCTACGTGGAAGCGTCTTCTGCTTCAACCTCGTCGGGATGAGCTCTCACGACATCGCCATGATCCTCGACGACATGGCGAGCGTGATGATCCGCTCGGGCATGCACTGCGCCCACCCCTTCTTCCTGTCCAGAGGATTAAATGGGGCCGCCAGAGCTTCGTTCTACGTCTATAACAACTTGCAGGATTGCAGGACGTTCGTCGATGCTGTCCACGACATGTCCTCGACGTTCACGACATAGACCGTGGCGACCTTGTTCCCCTCATACGGGCATTCGACGACTATTGTGCCATGCGCAGTAGCGGTCCTTCTGCCACCCTCAATGAGCACTGGACATCCGGTCGCTGCAGTGCATCGAGTGGTGGCATGGATGACAGCGACGGTGTCGTTCGTCAGCTCTATCGACCAGTCTCCCGCCGGTAGATAGTCGTCCACTCGAAGCACGAACACGACGTGTCCGCCAATGGAAGGGATTCTGGCAATCTCCATGGCCAGATCGTCTGCGATCCGCTGTTGCATCGAGACCGTGTGCCCTTCGTCAAGGGCCACGATGCCGCTCACGGCGAGGCCAATTACAGCGACGCCCATGACCGCGAGCATCGTCCTCGATATCAGGAACTCTAGCACGCGACCACCCCCGCCGATACGTACGTCGCTCCTCCGTTGTAGACGCACTCGAGCCTGAGGTTCGTGATCGAGCCGTCTATCTTCAGCGACTCGCCGTCTTCCGGAACGATGCTCACCTTCGGCTCGAGCAGGAAGACGGAGCCCATCTCGGAGCCCTGGAGGAAGTAGCGGATGACGGTGGAATTGCTCGTCCCCGGCCTACCACCGAGCGTGATCGAGGCCTGACTCTTTCCACCCAGATCGAGATCGATCGGGACCGTCCGGACATTCCCAGGCCCGGCGAGATATGCCGAAAGGGCAGCAGAACGGATCTTCTGGACGGCGACCTTGAGCTCTTCGACCTTCGTCGCTCGATCGTATCCCTGCAAAGAACCGAGCACGGTCGGGAGCGTCAAGGAGATCAACAGCGAAGTGAGGAGGAGCTTGAGGGGCATCCCCTCAATCCCCCTCCTATCCAGTCTCATTCAGCTCACCCCGCTATGATCGGTATCGTCAAGGAGGCGGTCGACACGCAGTTGCTCTTGACCACCGTAACCGTGATGAAACCGACCGAGCTACCGTACTTCTGCACCGTCAGGGACGAGAAACTCGCAACGCCGTGCGAGTCCGTCGTGGCATGAGGCGTGCCGCCATCCGTGTTCAGCGCGCAACCGCCTTCGAGTATCACGGTGGCGTCTTCGACCGGCTTCCCTTCGCTGTCGGCCACGTATACCTCGACGCCCAGGCTGTCGGCAGTGAACAACCCGTCGCCATCACCATCCGCGACCTCGATCTCGTTGGGGTTCGAGGTGACGCTCGCTATCGTCTGTGGCGCGCTCAGGCCGCTCGTCCATCCCAGGATGATGGCCATGCTCACTCCGGCGACGAGGACGATGATCATGAGCTGCAGCGGCATGCCCTCGATCCCCGCCCGTTCGTCGCCCCTCATCCTCTTCGACCTCACCGACATGTTATCGATGCGAATTTCGTAGCGACAGTGATATCCGGGAGGATTACTCGTAGCGTCACCCGGCCGCACCACTGAAAAGCTTAAGCGCGACGTCCATTATACCCGGAGAAGCCGTACCATGCTACACTGTCCCAAGGCGGTGCCATGTTCAAGAGGTTGCTGATAGCGAATCGGGGCGAGATCGCCATAAGGGTGATCAGGACCTGCAAGCGTCTCAGCGTGCCTACCGTTGCCATATACACCCAGGCGGACCAGCACTGCAAGCACGTGCATCTCGCCGACAAGGCGGTGCTGCTACAGAGCGACAAGCCGATCATCGCCTATCTGGACATTGACGCGATCATCGATGTGGCAAAGAGGATGAGCGTCGACGCGATCCACCCTGGATACGGCCTGCTCTCGGAGAAGGCCGAGTTCGCCCGCCGCTGCGAGAAGGAGGGCATCACGTTCATCGGGCCAGGCGCAAAGGCGATGGCCCTGCTCGGTGACAAGCTCGCGGCGAGGGAGTTCATGGAGAAGCTCGGCGTGCACACCACGCCCGGTACCCTGAGGCCACTGAGCGGGGCCGACGAGGCGGTACGCGAGGCGGAGCGCATCGGCTACCCCATCATGCTCAAGGCCGCCGGAGGCGGCGGTGGCAGAGGGATGCGCGTCGTCGAGAAGGCGGAGGACATGGCCGAGGCCTTCGAGTCCGCCCAGACGGAGGCGCGCAAGTCCTTCAACGATCCCGATATCTTCATGGAGCGCAGGGTCGTCAAGCCGCACCACATCGAGTTCCAGATGATCGGGGACAGCAAGGGCAATGGCTACTGCCTCGGCGAAAGGGAGTGCTCGATCCAGAGGCGCAACCAGAAGCTCGTCGAGGAGACGCCATCGTGTTCCGTCACCGACCAGATGAGACAGGACATCTTCCCGCGCATCGAGAACGCGCTGGAGAAGGCGGGCTACGAGTCGCTCTGCACATTCGAGTTCCTGATGAGCCAGGAAGGGGAGCTATTCTTCATGGAAGCGAACACGCGTATCCAGGTCGAGCACCCGATCACCGAGATGGTCACCGGCCTGGACCTCGTCGAGGAACAGCTCAAGATCGCGATGGACCACGAGGTCGGCGATGAGCTCAGGGCGGCAAAGCCCCACGGCGCGGCGATGGAGTTCAGGGTCAACGCGGAGAACCCCTTCAACAACTTCTTCCCGTCACCCGGACGGATCGACAAGTACATCGAGCCGACGGGCGAGGGCATCAGGGTCGACTCGCATGCCTACGAAGGATACGTCGTCCCGACCGAGTACGATTCTCTCCTCGCCAAGTTGATAGTCTGGAGCAAGGAGAGGAACGAGACGCTGGCGAAGGCGAGGGAGGCCCTGGACCGGTTCACGCTGACCGGGCTCAAGACGACCATACCGTACCACCGTCTGGTCGTGAGGACCCAGGCGTTCCGCTCCGGACACTACAGCACCGACTTCGTCAAGGAGAACCCACCCACCGAGTTGATCAAGCAGGAGAGCTTCTCGCTCTTCGAGGGCGAGGAAGGCTAGGCGAGCGGGACGCTGAGCACGGTAGAGTACGAGGGACCTTTCTGGCTCAACACGCTCTTCTTCAGAAGGAGCTCGCTGACTATCTGCCTTCCGAACTCCGTGTCTTTGAAATCGTCGGCGACCTGTGCGGCTGCCGAGGACATCCTTGGATCCTTGACCCTCGCGAGCGTGAGATGCGGCCTGAACTCCCTGCCCTCCTTCGGGAACCCAAGGGGCTCCAGGCAGTCCTCCAATCGGGCGGCCATCAGTCCCATCGGTTCCGCGCCCTCCATTCCGGTCCAGACCACTCTCGCCTTACTCCTCGAGGGGAAGACCCCGGCCCCCTTGACGGTCACTTCGAAGCGCTTGACGTCAATCGACGCCGCCTTCATGCACTCCTCGATCGATCGGACGGCGTCCTCATTGACCTCGCCCAGGAACTTCAACGTGACGTGGGTGGACCCCTCGCCGACGGTCTTCAGGCCCTTCCCAACCGATTCCAGCGCGGCGTGGAACGCGAGCAGCTCCTTGGTAGAGGAGATATCGATCGCGATGAATGCTCTGAACGGCATGCCTATCGCATCTGCGATGGGGCCTTAGGGAGAAATGGTTTGCTCCGAGTTTCATGTCGAGGCGCTAACCAGGCCAGAGAGAACGTTTTAAACGACCTGCTCCAATACCATCGTTCAATGGACTATGACCTTGTCATCTTGGGAGCAGGGCCCGCTGGCCTCACCGCCGGCATCTACGCCGCGATGCGCAAGCTCAAGTCGATCATCATCGAGGCGGAGGAGCCAGGCGGACAGCCGATGAGCATCTACCCGGGCAAGGGCATAGCCAATTACCCCGGCATCGAGAACCTCGAGGGGAGGGAGCTCGCCGGCAGATTGATCGCCCACGCGCAGGCGGCGGGCTGCGAGCTGCATGTGAAGGAGCGGGCCATCGGCCTCTCGGATGAGGGCGAGGGGCTGAAGGTCGAGACGGACAAGGGAACCTATACGACAAAAGCGGTCATCGTTTCCACCGGGGCCGGCCTGAACCGGCCGAAGAAGCTCGGGGTGAAGGGCGAGGACAAGTTCGTCAACAAAGGCGTCTTCTACAAGCTCCCGGACAAGAGCGCCATGCACAACAAGAAGATCGTCTTCGTCGGCGGAGGCAACAGCGCCTTGGAGATGGCCCTGATGGCCTGCGAAGTCGCGGACGTCTGCCTGGTCCATCGCCGTGATGCCTTCCGAGCCGACGCTTGCTTCGTGGGGCGCCTCGAGCCGTCGGGCATCAAGACGTACCTGTGCTCGGAGCTTGACGAGATCAAGGGCAAGGACAAGGTCGAGAGCGTGGTGATCAAGACGTTGACGCCGCCGACGGTCGAGGAACTGCCGACGGACATGGTCATCATAAACATCGGCTTCGCCGTGGAGCAGGAGGACGCCGCCATCTGGGGGGCGAAGGTCGAAGGTGGGTTGATCGTCGTTGATACGGAGATGAAGACGTCAAGGAAGGGCGTCTTCGCCTGTGGGGACATCGTCTCCTACCCAGGCAAGTACAAGCAGATCGTGACCGCGTGCGGCGAGGGCGCCACCGCGGCGAACAGCGCCTACAAGTTCATCCAGAGACCGTACTGGGCTTGAAAGGGACGAACCCCGAATGGACTATTGAAAGGAGGGGCTGAACGCCCCTCGTCTTGTTCGTCAGCTCACTTGTCGACGACGATGGCGGAGTTCGGGCACTCGTCGGCGCAACTCCCGCAGTCAACACAGTCGGACTCGTTGACCACGGCGATATTGTCGACCTTAATCGCGCCACTCGGGCACGCGTCCTCACAGGCTCCGCAACCTACGCACTCCTCCGTCTTGACCCTGGCTACCATTGGAACGACCTTTCTACCTGGAAGCAAGGGGCCTTATAAAACCCTTTGGTAAGCGTGGGGATGGCATCTTGAAATATCTCAGCCTTCATGCTTTCCACCATGCGGTGCGCCTCGGGAAGGATCCTGACCCATGATGGATTCGTCGATGGCTACGTGAGGTTCGAGGGCGGGAAGGTCATCGAGGTCGGCGAAGGAAAGGCGAAATCCGCCGTCGCCGAGGGCATCATAACCCCGACGCTCGTGGACGCGCACACCCACCTCCTCGATGCGATCGTCCCGGTCGATCTGACGATGTCGCTCGAGAAACTGGTTGCGCCTCCCAATGGATTGAAACACACGTTGCTGAGGGAGGCCGACCCCCAAATCCTGACGCGTTCTCTCATCCGTCTGGGCAACCTCATGCGATCACGAGGCATCTCAAGCTACATCGATTTCCGCGAGGGCGGAAAGGAAGGTGCCCATCTGCTATCAGATGCGAGGGGAGTGCCACAGGCGCACGTCCTTGGCAGGCCGCTCGGCCTCGATTTCAAAAAAGCCGAGGTGAACGCGATCCTGAGCGCCGGCGATGGCATCGGGGTCTCGAGCATCTCAGATTGGGACTACCCGACGCTGCACGAACTTGCCAAACACACCAGATCAATGGGGAAGAAGTTCGCTATCCACGCGAGTGAACGGGTTCGGGAGGACATCGGCAAGATCCTAGACCTGAAGCCCTCGTTCGTCGTCCACATGACGACCGCGAGCGAGGAGGACATCGAGGCCTGCGTCGATGCGAAGGTGCCGATTGTCGTCTGCCCCAGGTCCAACCTGTACTTCGGACGCGTCCCGCCGATCGCCACGATGCTCGAAAAGGGGGCAACGATCGCCATCGGCACCGACAATGCGATGCTCGGCCTTCCCGACATGCTGGTGGAGATGGAGTTCGCGGCGAGGATACTGAGGCTTCAGGGCGTGAAGGACGTACGGCCCGTGCTGGACATGGCGACCGTCAACGGCCGCAAGTTATTAAATGAAAAGATACCCATAGGTATCGAATCTGGCAAGCCATGCGACTTCATGGTCAGCAGGTCATGGGGCGGCGACCCCGTCGTCGACCTGTTATTGCGGGGCAGCTCGGCTGACCCGATCATGGTCTGCATGGGGAAGTGGATACGGAGAGGAACGATATGACGCCCTTCAAGAAGATACTGATACCGACCGACGGCAGCGAGTACACGAAGCAGGCGATCGCGAAAGGCCTCGAATTGGCCAAGCTGGCCGGAGCCGATGTCACCGCCCTCTACGTCGTCGACCAGACATCCTTCATCAACTTCCCCATGGACTCGACCATCGTCAGCGTCTACACCCTGCTGGAGAAGGAGGGCAAGGAAGCGGTGGAGTATGTGCGCAAGCTCGGCCAGGACATGGGTGTCAAGGTCAACGTCAAGATCGAGGAGGGTTCGCCGGCGCGCAAGATCGTCGACGAGTCGAAGGACTACGACCTGATCGTCATGGGCACGCTCGGCCGAACTGGCATCTCAAAGCTCCTCCTTGGCAGCACCGCCGAGAGGGTCGTCAGATTCGCCGTCTGCCCCGTACTGGTGGTCCGAGCATCGAAGGAGGAAGGACAATGACCAATGTCGGCGAAGTGATGACGCCCAACCCGATCGTGGCTCAGGTGCCAGGCAGCAGGAACGAAGTGCTCCGCATCATGATCAAGCACAACCTCACCGGCCTACCGGTGGTGAAGCGGAGCGACGGCGCGCTCACCGGCATGATAACCCGACAGGACATCTTCAACAAGCCCGACGAGGACCAGCTCGCGATGCTGATGGCGCGCGACCCGCCGACGATCGGGACGAAGGACCCGGTGGAGAAGGCGGCCAAGATCTTCTGCGAGAACAAGATTCACCACCTATCGGTCGTGGACAAGAACCGGCTGATGGGCATCATCACCCCGACGGACTTGCTGGGGGTGGTCGAGCGGCGCAACTTCTCGAGCCCGGTCGAATCGGTGATCAAGTCGACCTGCGTCCCGGTCTACGAGGACGCCCCGCTCGCGGTGGCGCTGGTGACCCTCAAGGTAAGCCGCGCGAACGCGCTGCCGGTGTTGGACGAGAACGGCCGGCTGGTCGGCATACTCACCGACCGCGACATCTTCAACAGTTCGTTCGTGAACGGCTCCGTGGCGGTCGCTGACCTGGGTCTGGGCCACGACGAGGACGAGTGGAGCTGGGAAGGGCTACGCAACGTCATGAAGCTCTGGTACGAGGTTTCGAAGATCGAGCTGCCAGGCGTTCCTGTCAAGGACATCATGGTCAAGAACCCCACGACCGTCTTCCGGAAGACGTCGGTCTCGGAGGCGGCAAGGATTATGAGGAAGAACGACTTCGGGCAGTTGCCGGTGAGGGACTCAAAGGACAACCTCCTGGCGATGATCTACGACCTGGACGTCATTTCGGTCCTCTGCGGTGAAAAGTGATGAACTCGGCCGACATCCTGTCCCTCTGCAAGCGTCGGGGGTTCATCTGGCCATCCTACGAGATCTACGGCGGGATCGCCGGGCTCTACGACTACGGGCCGCTCGGGACGGCGATGAAGAACAACATCATGAACGCATGGCGCAGGGCCTACATCCTCGGCGAGGGCTTCGTCGAGATCGACTCCGATACAATCGGACCTGAGGCGGTTTTCAAGGCGTCAGGCCACGTCGACCAGTTCGCGGACAAGCTCGTCACCTGCACCAACTGCAAGACGCCGTTCCGCGCAGATCACCTCTTGAAGGACGTCCACCCGAACCCGGGGGTGCTCAGTCTCGTGGAGATCGACGAGCAGATCACGCTCAACAACGTCGTCTGCCCTGACTGCGGCGGCAAGCTCTCTAAGGCGGAGGACTTCAACCTCATGTTCAAGACGACCATCGGCCCCGGCTCGGCCGGCAGGACCGGATTCCTCAGGCCCGAGACCGCTCAGGGCATCTTCGTCAACTTCAATTCGCTCTACCGCTACAACCGCGAGCGCCTGCCGTTCGGCGTGATCCAGGTCGGGCGCGGCTATCGCAACGAGATCTCCCCGAGACAGGGCGTCATCCGGCTGAGGGAGTTCAACATGATGGAGGCGGAGCTCTTCGTCGACCCGAAGGACAAGACCTGGCCCCGGTACGATGCGATCAAGGGCGACATGCTCAGCCTCGTCCCGAACGAACCGGGCGACAAGGAGATCGAGATCTCGCTCGAGGAGGCGGTGAAGCGGAAGATCATCGCCAACGAGACGCTCGCATATTTCCTCTGGTTCACCCAGCGCTTCCTCGTCTCGGTCGGGGTCGACCCGGAGAGGCTGCGCTTCCGCCAGCACCTGAAGAACGAAATGGCGCACTACGCCGCCGACTGCTGGGACGCCGAGGCGCTGCTCTCGTTCGGCTGGACCGAGGTCGTCGGCGTGGCGGACAGAGGCTGCTGGGACCTTTCCCGGCACATCGAATTCTCCAAGGCCGATCTCACGGCCTTCAGGCGCTACGAGACGCCGACCGAGGTCGAGAAGGACGTCATCAAGCCGAAGTTCGGCGCGCTGGGACCATTGTTCAAGTCCAAGGCATCGGCGGTCGGCAAGGCGCTCGAGTCCACCGACGTTTCCCAGGCAGGCCCAGACGGCATCGAGGTCGTCGTGGACGGCGAGAGGATTTGGATCGCGCCCAACTGCTACGAGGTCACCAAGGCGAAGGAGAAGGTGACGGGCGAGAAGGTCGTGCCGCACGTGATCGAGCCTTCGCACGGCCTAGACCGCATCCTTTACACCTGCCTGGAGCACGCCTACACGGAGAGGGAGGACAAAGAAGGCAAATACCTGGTGCTCCGACTGACGAACGTGTCCGCGCCGATAAAGGTCGGGGTCTTCCCGCTGATGGGGAAGGAGGAGCTGGTGAAGATCGCCGCGTCCATCGACGCCGCGCTCCGTTCCAAGGGCGTGGACACGAGCTACGACGATTCGGGGTCGATCGGCCGTAGGTACGCGCGCATGGACGAGGTCGGAACTCCGTATTGCGTGACCGTGGACTTCACCTCGGTCGAGCAGGGCACCGTGACACTGAGGGACCGGGACACGACCGAGCAGGTCAGGATCAGGACGGACGAGCTCCTGCCCAAGCTGAGCGCGCTCCTCTCGCACGAGATCGAGTTCAGCGATCTGAAGACGTGAGCGGCCCGTGCCGCGCGGGATAGTAATCCAAGTCAAGCGAAGACGACAGAACAAGGAGATGTGAACAGATGGTCGGAGAGACGATTGAGGCAGTGAAGAGAAGGGAAGTTATCCGCTCGCAGATAGACGCCTTCAACATCGCGGACCTGGTCGATGAGAAGTACGACTGCGTCGACCCAGAGATGGCGGTCAGCGAGGCGATAGCGAAGATGAGGGCGCTCGACGTGCACGAGATGCCGGTGACCGAGAAACGCAAAAAGCTCGTGGGCGTCCTCAGCTTCGGCAGGATCATCCGCCGCAAGAACCTCGTGACGGCGATGAAGGTCAAGTCGGTGATGGACCTGCCGCCGCCAATCACCATGACCTCACCGGTGACGACGGTGGCGGAGGAATTCCTCTCGACGGGCTACCGCCAGATGCCCGTGATGAGGAACAAGAACATCGTGGGACTCGTCTCCCGCAACTCCCTCGCCTCCTTGGTTCCAAAGGTCAAGGAGATGCGCAGCATGAAGGTCCAGGACATCATGACGACGAACCTCCAGACGGTCAAGGAGTCCGACTCGGTGAAGGTCGCGCTCGAGGTCATGAGGAACCTCGACGTCCGCACTCTGCCCGTGACAGACAAGGATGGCAAGCTGACCGGCATCGTCGGCATCAAGGAGATCGTCAACTACTCCTGGTTCGCCACGTCGAGGCGGGAGACGCAGGGCGAGACGGTCGGCAACAAGGACCCGGTCGAGGTCAAGATAGGCTCCCTCCAGATCGACGCGGTCAAGACGATCGAGCCGAACCAGCTGCTCTCCGAGGCGGTGGCCATAATGGTAAAGAGCGATATCTCAACCCTGCCAGTGGTCGAGAAGGACAAGCTCGTCGGCGTTATCACCACCTACGATATCATCCAGCTCCTGGCATCGTACGGCAAGCGCGACTTCGTCTATACCCAGATCACCGGACTGGAGGCGGAGGACCGCTACTCCCTAGACGTCATGGAGAAGGAGATACAGAGCGGCCTGGCCAAGGTGGCGAAGGTCACCAAGCCGATGCTCTTCACGATGCACGTCGCGAAGTACCACTCGAACGGCAACACGGCGAAGTACAGCCTCAACGCGAGGCTATTCACCGCCCATGGCACCTTCTTCGGCAGCGCGGTGAACTGGAGCCTCGGCGAGGCGACCATGAACCTGATGAACATTCTGCAGGGCCGAGTGATGGAGATGAAGGAGGAGCGCGTCGACAGGAAGAAGCGCAGCCGCAGGGAGCCTGCCTGATCCTCCAGCGGCCAATACTTTTTATCCCATCCACCCTTTCCCTCATCCCATCCATGTCCTACGAACCGTCGGTCTCGGAGCCCAAGTGGCAGGAGAAGTGGAAGGAGTGGAAGATACACCGCTTCGACCCCTATTCTAGCGCCCCGGTCTACAGCATCGACAACCCGCCGCGCTACACCTCGGGCTCGCTACACCTCGGGCACGCCACTGGCTACTCGATGATCGACTTCGCCGCCCGGTACCACCGCCAGAGGGGCTGGAACGTATTCTTCCCGCTCTGCTTCGACGTGAACGGGACGCCGACTGAGGTCAAGGTTGAGAAGAAGTACAACATTACCAAGCTCTCCATCCCCCGGCAGGAGTACATCAAGCTCTGTTCGGAGTTCGCCCAGTCGTTCATCGCCGAGATGACCCACCAGTTCGAGGCCCTCGGCACCTGCATGGATTCCTCGATCTACTACCAGACAGACATGCCGCAGTATCGCCGGATCACGCAGATAAGCTTCCTGCGCATGTTCAAGCAGGGTCTCGTCTACAAGGGCACCGCCCCGGTGAACTGGTGCCCCCGCTGCATCACCGCCCTCGCCGACGCTGAGGTCGAGCACGCGGATAACGTCACCAAGCTCAACTTCGTCAAGTTCGCGCGCAAGGACGGCGAAGGCGACGTGCTCATCGCGACGACCAGGCCGGAGCTGCTTAGCACCTGCCAGCTTATCGCCGTGCACCCTGATGACGCGAGCCACAAGGACCTGGTCGGCAAGGAGGTCGTCGTGCCCCTCTACGGCCGAGTGGTCAAGATCATCGCCGACTCGAAGGTCGATCCATCGTTCGGCACCGGGATCGTCATGATCTGCACAATCGGCGACAAGGACGACCTCGAATGGGTGAGGAAGCACAACCTCAAGCTGGAGGACGCCATCGACGAGCAGGGCCGAATGACCGAGTGGGCCGGCAGGTACGCTGGCCTCAGGGTCAAGGAGGCGAGGGTGAAGGTCATCGAGGACCTGAAGGAGCAGGGCATACTCGTCAAGCAGGAGGAGCTGCCACAGAGCGTCTCCGTCTGCTGGCGCTGTCAGGAGCCGATCGAGTACCTCTCCAGGCCGCAGTGGTTCTTGAAGACGTTGCAGTTCAGGGAAGATGTGCTGCGCGTGGCCGATGAGCTTCACTGGTTCCCCGAGTTCATGAAGGTCCGCCTGCAGGACTGGGTCGACTCGCTGGAGTGGGACTGGGTTCTCTCCCGGCAGCGCTACTTCGCCACGCCGATACCGGTGTGGGAGTGCACCGCGTGCGGCGAGGTCGTCCCAGCGAGGGAGGAGGACTGCTACATCGATCCCACGGTCACGAAGCCCCCTGTCGAGAAGTGCCCGAAGTGCGGCGGAGAGCTGCTCGCCTGCCAGGATGTCTTCGATACCTGGATGGATTCCTCCGTATCGCCTCTCTACAACACCTTCTGGATGAGAGACGAGAAGAAGTTCCAGAAGATGTATCCCATGTCGCTCCGTCCGCAATCGCACGACATCATCCGGACGTGGGCGTTCTACACGATCCTGAGGGAGCATCTGCTCACCGGGCAGAGGCCGTGGAACGACATCATGATCCATGGTTTCATCATGGCGCCGGACGGCACCCCGATGCACACCTCGCTGAACAACGTCATCGATCCGATGCCTATCCTGAAGGAGTACGGCGCGGACGCGATGCGCTACTACGCCTGCACCTGCGCCCTCGGCGAGGACAACGCTTTCCGGGAGAAGGACGTGGTGCACGGCAAGAAGTTCTGCACCAAGCTCTACAACATGGGTAAGTTCGTGGGGACGGTGGTCAAGCAGAAGCCGTACATCCGCGACGAGCTCAAGGCGACGGACAAGTGGATCCTGAGCCGGTTCACGAAGACGCTCAAACAGGCGACCCTCGACTACGACAACTACCAGTTCGACAAGGTCATGCGCGAGGTGGAGCAATTCGCCTGGCACGAGTTCGCTGATCACTACATCGAGCTGGTGAAGCACCGCATCAGCGACCCGAACGACTACGTGGTCAGGTACACCCTGTACACCGTCATGCTCGGCATCATTAAGATCCTGGCGCCGCTGATGCCGCACGTCACCGAGGATATCTACCAGGAGAACTTCGCCAAGCTCGACCGGTCGAAGAGCGTGCACATCAGCAAGTGGCCCATCCCGATATTCTACGACCCCACCTCGGAGAAGAAGGGAGTGCTGGCGAAGGACATCACAGCGGCGGTGCGCACCTGGAAGTCCGAAAGGAAGCTCGCGCTGAACGAGCCACTGGAGTCGATCGAGGTCATCGGGGCGGACAATGACCTGTTGCCCGATGTCCTGAACGACATCGCCCAGACGACGAAGGCGAAGCAGATCAAGGCGGCGGACACGGCCGACCTCGAGGAGAGGGTCCAGGGCATCAAGCCATTGCCGGCGAAGATCGGCCCGACCTTCAGGGCGAAGGCGGGGGAAGTGACCGCGGCATTGAAGCAGGTCAGGGCACAGGAGATGGCTGAGCTTTTGGATACGGGATCGCTACAAATCCCGCTCTCCGACGGGACGATGGCGAAGGTCACATCGGACTTCGTCGAGGTCGAGAAGCTGCTCGTGCTGCACGGCAGGGCGGTCGAGACGGTTCAGCTGGGCGATATCCTCATCGCCATCTCGAAGTGAGAAACGCCTGACTGGCAACGTGAACATTTATTATACCCAAGCACATTAGCCGCAATGCTCAAGCGGGCGTAGTGTAGACTGGTTATCACTTAAGCTTGCCAAGCTTAAAACTCGGGTTCAAATCCCGACGCCCGCACTCCGTTTACCATCTAGCTCAAGTCGAGTTTCACGGCCTGCCGGATATAATACACCAACGCCCCTCGGTTGATTTCCTTGACGTCCTTTATCCTCACATTTCTCGACTTCCTGCCTTCCCCCTCAAGGAAGCCATACTTGTCCTCGAACTCCGCGCCTCGTGAGAACGCGAGGGTGATGCCTTTCCTCGTCGGGCTGATTACGGCGATTATTCGCATAATCTTGTAAGCGGGAATCCCGTAGCTGATCGTCTCCTTGGCGTCAGGGGCGGCTTCGTG
>JAJRAL010000080.1 GCA_028679935.1 Methanomassiliicoccales archaeon
ACCTTGTAGTTCGCCTCCTCGGGGATCGTGCCGAGGTTCAGGAAGTAGATCATGCGGCCGCCCTTCTTCTTGCCGAAGCGGCCTTCGACCTCGTCGTACCAGATCTTCGAGTAGACGCCCTCGAAGCCGTCCTTGCTGCCAAGGTAGCGGAGCACGCTCAGGAAGCTATCCTTGGTCAGGTTGTGGTAGCAGTGCGACCGCCTGACGAGGTCGTACGCCTCGTCGACCTCCCAGCGCTTCTCGATGCTCATGCCGACGAGGCTTTGCGCAAGGACGTCCAGGCAGTTCTCGGGAATCGACACGCGATCAATATCGCTGCGGTGGGCGGCGCGGCACAGCACTGAGCACTCTACCAGATCATCCATATCGAAGACGATCATCCGGCCCTTGGCCGTCTTCCCATGAGAGTGGCCGCTGCGACCGATGCGCTGCATGCCCTTCGCGACGGACTTGGGCGAGCCGATCTGGCAGACCAGGTCGACGAACCCTATGTCGATGCCGAGCTCCAGCGATGTAGAGGAAACGACGCACCGGAGCTGCCCGGTTTTCAGCCTCTCCTCGACGTCGAGCCTCGTCTCCTTCGAGAGCGAGCCGTGGTGCGCCTCGATGCTCTCGATCCCGCGCTCCTTCAGCTTGTAGACGACGTTCTCGGTGCCGCTCCTGGTGTTGGTGAAGACGATGGTCGAGGTGTGCGCCTCGATGAGCTCCTTCAGCATGTCATACATGCGGGAGTTCATGACCTCGTAGGAGAGAGCGGTCATGTCCTCAACCGGGCAGAGAACCCTCAGGTCCAGGTTCTTCCTCGTCTTGACCTCGACGATGTTGACGTCGCGCCCCTTGCCGTTGTCGTGCCCTACCAGGTACTGGGCGATCTCCTCTATCGGAGCGAGGGTGGCCGAGAGCCCTATCCGCGTGATCGGCTTGTTCACCTGGGCCTGGAGCCTCTCCAGGGTCAGGGACAGGAAGACGCCGCGCTTCGAGTCGCATATCTCGTGGATCTCGTCGACGATGAGGTACTCGACCGAGGTGAACTTCTCCCTGAACTTGGGGGCGGCCAGGGCGAGCGCGAGCGACTCCGGCGTGGTGATCAGGATGTGGGGCGGGTGCTTGAGCATCCTCTGCCGGTCCGCTTGCGAGGTGTCGCCGGTGCGCACCCCCACGCGTATCTTCGGCATGTCAGCGTGCTCGCGCTGCGCCAGCTCGGAAATCTCGCGCAACGGCTCCTCCAGGTTGCGGTTGATGTCGTTTGCCAGCGCCTTGAGGGGCGAGATGTAGACGGCATAGATCTTCTCCTCGAGCTCGCCCGCCTTGGCGTGCTTGAAGAGCTCGTTGATTATGCTGAGGAAGGCGGTGAGGGTCTTCCCCGATCCGGTTGGGGACGATACCAATACGTGCTCCCGTCGGTGGATGATCGGTATCGCGTAGGATTGCGGCTCGGTGAGGTCCTTGAATTTGGAGCCGAACCATTCGGCGATGAGGGGCTCCATAAGGCCCATCACCTCCTGCGTCGTGCTCCTCCTAGCTACTCTCTCCATGTCTTCCTCGGTCTTTTGAAAGCGCGATTCATACCGCGCGCCTCTATTAATGATTGTCGGGGAGGTGGCCGGTTCAGTACGAGAGATGTCTGGCGACCTGGGGAACGCGGCCCCGCGGCTTCCTCCGGGCGCATCGTCAACCTTTAAGCCGGTGTCGCTGCGTAGGAAATCCTGCGGAACATGAGCTGGTTCAAGTACGCGGGAAAGGAGGTGGCGTTGCCCTGGAAGCAATGGCGTGCGGGCAGGAAGGACCCGGACGACCTCGAAGCGCTCTCGGCGCTCGGGGTCCGTGCGCTCAAAGAGGCGACCGGCTCCGAGGGCCTGCAGGCGGACGTCCACCAGGTCGAGGCGATCGCCCACCTACTCCATCACGCCTTCAAGGGGAAAGGACCGATCTGGATCAAGGGGATGGCGGCCTCCTTCGAGGGCAGGGAGCCTCCCAACGAACCGCGCCTCTGGGACCCGCCCTCGCTCGCACTGGAGGCGCATCAGAGGCTGCTCCGCAGGAATAGGATCGAGCCTTTGTCGGCCCAGGCATTGTTGCTCGGGGACGAGCTGGACACCCGGATCAGGCCGGGGCTCCTCCGCACCTCGTGGATACTATCGACGGCGTGCGGCGGTGATGCGTCCTACCACGACGCGATGCTCGATCCAGCGCTGCAGCCGAGATCATTCTCGTTCGCGGTCCAGGGCCTTCGGTCGAATCTGGCGGTCCCCGGCCCAAGGTGTCTCGATCCCGAGGAGAGGAGAAGCATGATTGCTCTGGTGGACGAGACGAACGGCTTCCGGAGCGGGCACTTCGCCCCCGACGACGTGATCTGGTGCCTTCGCTCTGGCTCTTTCCGCTATTCCGAGGGATGGTTGGAGTTGAGCAGGAACACGGAATGGGTGCTCGTGAGCCCTGGTGAGCTCAAGCGGAAGCTGACGAGGGCGCTGAGGATGTCGGGGGTGCTCGAGGCACAGAAGGTCATGCTCCTGGCGCACGTCGCCCACGCGGTCGGAGGCCTGAGGCCGAAGGGGATCTCGGTCCAGAGCATGGGATGCGACAAGAAAGGCTCTAGATCTCCATCCTCGACGCACGTCTGACAGTCATCCTTCTCGCCCTCCTTCCCGCAGCCAGAAAGGTTCTTATCTCCTTTCGGGATTAATCAGGACCGACTTGAAACGCACCTCACCGATCCTGATCGCGCTCATCCTCACGCTGATGTGCGCCGCTCCGCTATTCTCGGCCAGCGCCATCGCCGCTCCCTTTCCGCAGTCGATCAACGGGCATGCGGTGAACGAAACCGGGGCTGACTTCGCCGGCGTCACGATAAGGGCGGTCAACACGACGACCTCGGCCTCGTTCGAGGCGACGACCAACGTGACCGGGGCCTATGAGCTCTCCGTGCCGTCGGGAACGTACGACGTGACCGCGTCCTTGATCAATTACACCGCGAACCACACGTACACGCTGGTCGTGCGCGACGCCGTGAACCAATCATCGATCGACTTCCGCCTCACGGAGATGCTAGGAACCGTCTCGGGGCACATCACCGACGGGATCGTGGCGCTCGGCGGCGTCAACGTGACCCTCATCGGCGACACTGTGAACTATACCAGTTTCAGCACCACCCCGTTCGGGGACTACAGCATCACCGGCATCACGCCTGGCACGTACATCGCCAGGGCGTCGAAGATGGGATACAACGACAGCTATCACATACCGGCCGTGGTGATCGACCGCACTTCGTCACTCGAGATCAACTTCGTGATGGTGCCGCAGTTCAGCGTCCTGCTCGGCAAGGTAACGTTGAACGGGGCACCGAGCGATGGTGTTACCGTCCAGCTGCTCCAGGGCTCGGTGGCCGTCAAGGAGACGCTCACCGACGCGAACGGCAACTACACTATCACCAACGTGGTCGCTGGCGACTACCTCCTGAAGTTCACCAAGAGCGGGCTGCAGGACAAGGGGGTGCAGGTCTCGGTCGCCCCGAACCGCGAACAGAGAATCGACGTATCGATGCAGCTGACCCCGGTCGAGGGATTGCCGGGGTTCATCGACGGGCTGGACCTGACGCATTCGTTGATGGTCGTCGGCCTGATCCTTGCCCTGGGAATGATCGCGGTGGCGTTCTTCGTCAGCAACAAGGGGAAGAAGAAGCCCGATCTCCTGGCCGTGCCAGAGGACGAGGAGAAGTCGAAGCAGGAGAAGGACTCAGGGAAGAAGCCCTAGCCTGCGCTTGACCGTCTCGACGTTCTTCGCCACCTTCTCGTCCACCGCCTTGTAGAGGCTGTTGCCATGCGCGTCGATCGCCACGATCAGCGGGCCGAAGCCCTTGACCGAGAGCTCCCACATCGCTTCCGGCATGCCGAGGTCGAGCCACTCCACGCCGATGACCTCCCTGACCCCCTCCGCCGCGAGCACCGCCGCCCCGCCGGTGATGGCCAGGTAGACACATCCGTGCTTCTCCATCGCATCGACGGTCGGTTGCGACATGCCGCCCTTGCCGATGACGGCCCGGACGCCGAAGCGCTCGATGAACTCCGGTTCCATGCCGTTCATTCTAGTGCTGGTGGTCGGCCCGGCGGCGACGATGCTCCAGTGGCCGTCGGTCTTCTTGACTATCGGGCCGCAGTGGAATATCGCCCCTCCGCGGAGGTCGACCGGCAGCTTCCTTCCAGTACGGCCGTGCTCCAGGGCGCGTATGTGCACCTCGTCCCGGCCGGTGTAGATGATCCCGTCGATGGTGACGGTGTCCCCGAGCTTGAGCCGCCTGACGCCCTCCTCGGACAGCGGGGTCTTCAGCTTCACCTGAATCCCTCCCGGCTGTACTCGACCCGGCCATCCTTGAATATCCTGGCCGAAGCTCTGCGCGCCGCCCAGCATTGGAAGCAGACCGCGACGGGCAACGAGGCGGTGTGAGTATAGCAGGTCTCGATGTGGACGCCGAGGACCGTCGCCCTTCCACCCAGCCCCATCGGCCCGATCTCGAGAGCGTTCAGCGCCTCCTCGAGTTCCTTCTCGAGCTTCGCGAGGTCCGGGTCCGGGTTCGGAACGTCCAGTCGTCTCAGCAGCGACCTTCTTCCGATGAGGAGGGCCTCGTCCGCCGTCCCGCCGATGCCTACTCCGACGATGGTCGGAGGGCAAGGTTGGCTCCCCGCCTTCACCACCGTGTCGATGACGAACCTCTTGACGCCCTTGATGCCCTGTGACGGGGTGAGCATGGCGATGGCGCTCATGTTCTCGGAGCCGGCACCCTTGGGCGTCGCGGTGATCTCGGTGTAATCGGCGTCGGTAGGCTCGAAGTGGATGAATGGCATCCCCTTTCCCAGGTTGTCGCCGGGATTGGACCGGCTGAGGGGCTGGACCGCGTTCGGTCGTAGCGGTATCTCGGACGTGGCCCTCGACACGCCCCTACGCATCGCCTCCTCGAGATGGGGGATGCACCTCCCGGAAACGAAGAAGACCGGTAGACCAGTATCCTGGCACATCGGAAGGCCGAGGCGGTCCGCCCTCTCCACGTTCAGAAGTATGGTGCGCAGCTGGGTGCGGGCGACCTCGCTCGTCTCCTCCCTCTCCGCCCTCTTGAGCGCGTCGAGCACATCATCAGGCAACGACGTCGAGGCTGTCTTCAGCAGATTGACCACGACGTCCTCCACCCGCTTGACGTTCTTCATGTTCAGGGCTCCGTATTGGCTCGGATTCTATTAATTGCGCGCCACACCTAACTTTATTTAGCACCGATTGACTACCCGCGGTTTCAAGAGGGAAATCATGGAACCGATCGTCTTCGAGAACCTCACCAAGGAATACGGTGGCGGGTTCAAGGCGGTGGATTCCCTCAACCTGACGATCAGGAGGGGCTCCTTCGTGGGTTTCCTCGGACCGAATGGCGCGGGGAAGACGACTACAATCAAGATGCTCACGACCCTGATCGGGGTCACCTCCGGCAAGGCGTACCTTAACGGAGTGGACGTCGTCCATGAGCCGAAGAAGGCGCTCGAGAACACCGGCGCTGTTGTCGAGACGCCCGAGTTCTACCCGTTCCTCTCGCCGAACGAGACGCTCGAGTACCTCGGCAGGCTCAGGGGCATGAGCCGCGGCGACATCGCCAAGCGCAGAAAGGAGGTCATCGAGATGGTCCAGATGACCGAATGGGCGAACGTGCGCATCGGCAAGTTCTCCAAGGGGATGAAGCAGAGGGTCGCGTTGGCCCAGGCGCTGTTGCACGAGCCTCACGTGATCATCCTCGATGAGCCGACATCGGGGCTTGACCCGCGCGGCATGGCGGAGATGAGGGATGTCCTGAAGAACCTCAAGAAGGGCGACTTCACCGTCTTCATGTCATCCCACCAGCTGAACGAGGTGCAGGAGGTGTGCAGCCAGGTAGCATTAATCAACCAGGGCAGGCTGCTCGCGTACGACGACATCGGAGCGCTGCTCGCCAAGGTCGAATCGAAGAGGCTCGAGGTCCGCATCTCCAACCGCGTCAGCGGCGAGGCGATGGACCGCCTCCGCTCCTTCCCCGGGGTGCAGAACCTCGAGGTCGTCTCCGAATCGCAGTTCTTCATCGACTTCAAGGGAGGCGACGACGAGCAGGCGGATCTCCTGCTCAAGCTGCAGGGCCTCGGGTACCGGCTCGTCACCTTCAAGGAGTCGGGACTTGCCCTTGAGAACCTCTACATGAGCATGGTTAAGGAGTCGAGGTGATGGGATGTCACTAGGATCACAGACGCACGCACCGGGCGATCTGCAGCAAGTCGCGATAGTGACGAGGTATGAGCTTCACAAGCACATCCGCTCACGGAGGATCGTGGGAATCCTAGCCGTCGAGGTCCTGGTGATGGCACTCATCCTGCTCGTCCCGCCCCTGACCGGCAATCCGTACAGGAACGACCCGGCCGGCTTCATAGCCACCTTCACCAGCTTCACAAGCATCCTAATCATCGTCGGCGCCATCCTCTTCGCCGGCGACGCGATCGTCAGCGAGTTCCAGGGACGCACCGGCTACCTCATCCTGCCGAATCCGGTCAAGAGGACGTCGTTCTTCGCTGGAAAGGTGCTGGCCAGCATGATCGTCATGTTCGCGGTCATCACCCTCTACTACCTGGTGGCGATCGTCAGCGCGATCGGAATCACCGGTGGGACGACCGTCCTCTCGTTGTACTCGTATGGCCTGGCCCTCCTCTACGGCGCGGCGGCGATAGGGATAGGGTACATGATCAGCGCGCTCATGAAGGGCGCGACCGCGGCTCTCGTCCTGACCTTCGCCGTGCTACTGTTGATCTTCCCAGTCGTAACCCAAGTGAGTGCCTTCGCCGGTGCGAAGCCAGCCTGGTCGCTCTCCTTCGCTGGAGAGACCATCACCGACATTATGCAGACGCCTTACCCGCACGACTATGTTCAGAACATGACTATCCCTGGAGGACAGAATCTCACCCTTCATGTCTACGCGCCGGACGTCCCGACTTCGATCGCGGTGATGCTCGTGTATGCGGGGATCACCCTAGTCGTGGCGTTGATCCTATTCAGGAGGAAAGAACTCCTAGGATAGGTGCCAGATGCGGATCGAAATCCTGGTCGTCGGCGACGAGCTCCTCAACGGCCAGACGGACCCCTACCCGGCCGGCATGATGAAGGAGATCAGGGCGAGAGGAGCGTACGTCTCGCGCCTGACCGTGATAACCGACGACGTCGCGGTCATAGCCGCTGAGCTGAAGGCGTCGAAGGAGAGGGGCACCGAGCTGCTGATCGTGACCGGTGGCCTTGGGCCGACCATCGACGACGTCACGAGACATGCCTTGGCGCAATTCCTCGAAGTGGATCTCATCCTCGACAGACGGGCTGAACAATGGCTGGAGGAATCCCTTCGCAGGATGCACGGAAGAAGGCCTAGGACGACGACCGAGGCGTTGCTGATGGCGAAGATCCCGCTGGGATCCAGGGCTCTGAGCAACCCGATCGGGGCGGCTTGCGGCATAGACGCAATCTCAGACAGAATGCGCATCGTCTGTCTTCCTGGGTTCCCGAAGGAGATGGCCGCGATGTTCGATCTCCACGTCCTCCCCCTCATCCTGCCCGAGCCGGTCGTGGAGAGGGAGTTCAGGGTGAAACTCAGGGAGACGACCCTCGAGCCGATCTTCCAGCTTCTGGCGAAGGAGTTCGAGGTGCGCATCGCCTCCCTGCCGAAGGAGGATTGGAGGGCCAATGGCAACGTCGTCGTGATCAAGGGCAGGTCCGACGAGGTCGAAGCGGCATCGAAGCGCTTCCTCAGGCTCACCGCCAACAAGAAGGACGAATTCCTGGACGAGGACTAAGGCACCAGATACACGTCTTCCTCGTGCACGAAGACCCTGACCGTGTCGCCCTGGACCGCGTATCCAGGAGGCTTCCTTATTTCGACCGTGGCGTAGGTCCTTGGGTTCATGACGTGGACCTCGCGCTTCGAGTCGGTGAGGACGATCGCGTCGAGGACGTCCTCGCGCCTTCCGATCACTCTCGTCTCGTAGAGTTCAGCATTGCCGACGTTGACCGGCTCGTGCGTCTTAAGGTTCAGTAGCTTCGTGGTCGAGGAGGCGATCTGCATCACCAGGTGCGGCTTCCCTTCATGAAGGATGACCTCGCCCCTCATATACGACGGCAGCCGGACGAGGAAGGTGACGCGATACACGTCCTTCCCCTCCTTCTGGGTGACGAGGGTGCTGGACTCCTTGACCTCGGCGCCGGCGCGGTCCGCGAGTTCCTTCGCCAATGACTTGCCGAGCGAGATCGAGGATAGATAGAAGTCGAGCCCGCCTGGTACCTCCTTGACCTTGGAGACGAACATCTCGCGGTTCTCCTCCTTCGCGGATTCGACCTTGGAATCGATCTCCTTGAGGTAATGCTCTTTCTGGCGATCGTTGAGCTTCCTTCCCCTCCCCCGGACCTGGATGATGCTCTCGTAGTAGTTGCCGACGATCTTGCTGCAGCGTGGGCACATTGCGCCCTTTATCCTCACGATCGTCTCCAGCTCCTCCTCCACGGAGAGGTCGCTGTACTCAACCGAGGCCTTCATCCTCACGCGGTAGTTGTTCTTGTCCGCCGCCTCGACCTCGGTCCTGGTCTTCGTCAGATCGGCATCTTTCTTGACGTGGATGGCCCGGACGGCCGCCTCGCGCGCCGCCTCCTCGATCGCGGGGTGCTTGATCCACTTGCCCTTGATCAGATAATCGCCGCAATATGCGCAGTGCTGGAGGTCGACATGATCGGCCACGGTCGTGAACCGCGCGTTCTCCAAGAAACACTCGACGCACAGGCTCTCGTAGGTCGAACCTTCGCGCCCGCATCGCACGCAGAACATCTTACATCTTCACCATCTGGACGTGGGGCACGCCCTCTATCGTCATCACGCACTCTTCGTTAATCAACCTATGCTTGGCGGCCACCGCGACCGTCTCCTTGCCGACCAGGTTTGCGATGGTGGCCATGCGAAGACGGCTGACGAACATCTCCTCGTCCGCATCCTCACCCTCGTAGAACGAGGAGCAGACCTCGAGGCGGAGATGATCCTGCCTCAGACACCGTCCGAGGAGGGACTTGTCGGCCGCAGCGACGATGACCTCCGACCCGTGCCGGAACATCCGCACCGTGATCATTCGCCGCCCTCCGATGCCAGCTTGTAATATCCTCCGGAGGGCTGGTAGACCTCGCCGTTGTCCAGCAGGCGCTTGAGCAGCGTCCGGACCCGGTCCTCAGGCACCCCGTCCCCGTCCGCCAGGTTGATCAACATCTCGATGCTGACGCCCTTCTCGCGGTCGGCGTTCTGCTTGATCAGCTCGCGGATGATGACTATCTGCTCGCGCTGCGACTTCGATATCCCGGTGGCGATGATGTCGTAGTCGAGCTTGCCGTCCTCTCCGGCTATCTTGCCGAGGTAGTACTCGACGATCCTGACGGAGCGACGCGCATCGTCGAGGGTCACGTTCCTGCTCAGCCTCGCCCTGGCGCTCGCCTCGGCCAGTCTCACGTACGCCTCGAGCTGCCTGGCGGTGATGGGGACGGACTTGCCCTCGCCCTCCCCTTGCTTGCGTATCTGGAGGTAGTTGTCGGCGATGAGCTTCATGGCGTCGTCACTGAGCACAGGGATGATCCTCTTCGAGTAGGCAACGTACTTGCGCAGGAACTCCTTGGTGAACGACGGCTCAAGGAAGTTCGTCTCCTCCAACATCTTGTCCAGCCCTGCGCCCTCTACGCCAGTCAGGTCCGTGTTCCTCAGGATCTCGCCACGGCGGTGCACGCTGAGGATGTGCTTGGCGATCCTCGCGTCCTTGTCGGCCTGGGGCTTGTCGGTCATGGCGAAGATCAGGTCGAAGCGGGATAGGAGCGCCGGCGGCAGATCGATCTGGTCGGCGATGAACTGCGACTCCTCGAACCGCCCGTACTTCGGGTTCGCCGCGCCGAGGATGGAGCAGCGGCACTGGAGACGCGCGGTGATGCCCGCCTTCGCGACAGATATCGATTGGGACTCCATCGCCTCGTGCATCGCGCTGCGGTCCTGGTCCTCCATCTTGTCGAGTTCGTCTATGCAGTTGTGGACCAGTGCACCGTTCACGAGGAAATTCGGCTCCCCTTCCATTGTCAGGTCGTACACGTGGCGCTTGCCGCACATCTCTATCGAACGAATCCTATTGAGCAGATAGTGCTTGTTGGGCTCTCTGAAGGTTACGCGGGTGATTTCCTTCCAATGCGGCCTCAGCGTCTCCATCAACGACTCTGTCGCCCTTCTCCTGTTGATCGCCTGCCAGATCCTCGAATGGAGACCCAGAGCAACAGTCCTGCTAGTGTTGAACTTGACACCTTCGAGCCAGCGATGATAATCCTCATCCAGCAAGTCATCGTCTGACTGAATCTTCATGATGGGTTCCACAGGATGTAGCTTCGCTTTGTTACGCCCGACCACGTACGGTCCGATGATATCGACCACTCGATTGTAGGACCTGAGCGAAGAGATGACAAGCCTCCGTCCTCGCCTTGCCACCATGATTCCGAGTGAGTGGAACAAGGAGGCTACGAGCACCTGCTTCTTCTCGAGCCATTGGTCCCCATACTTCTCACGCCCCAACCCAATCTCAATGACATGCTTGACCCCATTGGATCCCTTCTTATGCGAGACGCAACAGTCTGTACTCACTATTCCGGCCAAGAAACCGATCACATAGGGGCGGTAGAAGTATCCGCCACGGTCGAATTCTACGATTGAGCGGGCCTCCGCCTCCACGGCGAGAGATGTCACGTAGCAGGCCACGGTCTCCCCGAACTCCACCTCTCTGCCGCGTATGTGCGATAATGACGCGGGTCTGTGGTGCTGGGTGAGCTCCCTCTTAAGGTGCTTCTTCAGAAGCTCGCAAACGTATTCGGTCCGCTCCGAGTTCTTGAGCGAGGCCGAGAAGCTCGTCATATGCACATGGTCATCATATGGTGTGAGCCAATCACAAAGCATGAAGCCATCCAGGAATCCTCGCTCGGTGGCCTCGTCATCTGCTGAGACG
>JAJRAL010000115.1 GCA_028679935.1 Methanomassiliicoccales archaeon
CCTCTCTATAGGCCCCGTTTTCCTCGTAGAAAGCCCGCCACCGCTCCATCATGTTCGCTTTGTAGACGGGATCCTCCCACAGCTTCTTGGAGTTCTGAGACACAAGGCTTCTGGTGTCGTCTCTCAGCATCCTCTGACTTAGCCTTATCCTGTACTCTTCGCTCTGGTGAATGCGTCTTGATTTCTCGATTGTCTCCGGGCTGTGGAGCGTCTTCGACAACATACCTCTATGAAGGCTCAGATGGTCCTCTTTCGGAAGTCTGACCAGATTCGATGGGCTGTTGTTCCTCTTGTCGAAATCGATGTGATGACAGTGTTCGCCGTCGCTCTCCGCGTATGCACCCGTCCAGCGGTTGTACCAGTCAGCCAGGACATGTGTGAACATCCACGAGTCCGTTCGTGGATCCCAAACCATCTCGTATCCATCAATCGTGATCCCGGTGTCCTTTACGCTCGAGTCCTTCCTGTAGAGGGGCGTCAATGATTCGCCGGCCTGAAGCTTCTCAGCAATCCGGAACTTGCCGTTTCGCAATAGGAATGGATGATCTGGCGTGCAGACAATCGTCTTGCCGTTGTCTAGCGTGACACGAACGACCTCGGCTTGCCTCTTGGTGATTCTTGCATTGATCGTCAGCTCGATTCCTATCATGCCGTTCTTGCGGATCGTGTAGCAGAAATGCTCCCTTCCTTTGCTCTCCTCTTCGACCAGCTTCTCGAACGTGATGGTCCGGCCATCGGCCAGGGCTATCTCTGTGTCTCCAGAGAAGCATCCGCCGGCGCTGTTGCCCTCGACCAGGTACAGCTCGCACTTCGACGGGTCCTTCTCCGAGCAATCCGCGAGCTTGCCAGGCAAGGAGGTCGATTCGAGATAGCCCTTCCTCCGGGTCAGCTCGCGCGCCTTTCGCGCCGCCTCCCTGGCCTGGGAGGCGAGGATGCACCGCTTCATGCTAACCTCGGCGACCTTCGGGTTCTCCTCCAGGAACTCGAACAGCTTCTCGTTGATCGCGCTCTCCACGATCCCCTTGACCTCGGAATTGCCGAGTCGGGTCTTCGTCTGCCCCTCGAACTGCGGCTCGGGCACCTTGATGCTTAGGATCGCGGTCAGCCCTTCGCGGACGTCCTCGCCGCTCAGCGCCTCGTCGCTCGCCTTTAGGAACTCGTACTTCTTGGCGTAGTCGTTCATCGTGCGCGTCAGGGCGGAGCGCAGTCCGACAAGATGCGTCCCGCCCTCGATGGTGTTGATGTTGTTGACGTAGGTGAAGACCGCTTCATTGTATGCCTCGGTGTACTGCATCGAGAGCTCTATGACCACGCCCTCGCGCTCGGCGTAGATGTAGATCGGGTTTGGGTGCAGCGGGTTCTTGCCCTTGCTGAGCGAGCTGACGAACTCGTTGATCCCGCCCTCGTAGTGGAAGTGCTCCTCGCGGCTGGTGGTCAGGTCGCGGAAGTCGATGACGACGTTCTTGTTGAGGAAGGCCAGGTCCCGAAGCCTGTGGGCCAAGGTGTCGTCGTCGAAGGTGGTGTTCGGGAAGATCTCCGGGTCGGGGACGAAGGTTATGGTCGTCCCGCTGCCCGCGGCGGGCCCTATCTCGGCGAGCTTGGTGCAGACGACGCCCCGTTCGCACCGCATCATCCACTCCTTGCCGTCGCGATGCACCCTGACCTCGAGCCATTTCGACAGCGAGTTGACGACGCTCAGCCCCACTCCGTGCAGTCCGCCGCTCACCTTGTAGGACTTGCGATCGAACTTGCCGCCGGCGTGCAGGTGCGTCATGACGACCTCAACGGCCGGCTTGCCGTAGCGCTCGATGGTGTCGATCGGTATGCCGCGACCATTATCTGAAACGGTAACACTGCCATCGGTGTTCACCGTGACGTCGATGCGGTCGCAGAATCCAGCCATCGTCTCATCGATGCTGTTGTCGACGACCTCATAGACCAGATGGTGGAGCCCGCGCTCGTCTGTCGATCCGATGTACATGCTCGGGCGCTTGCGCACGGCCTGGAGCCCTTCGAGAACCTGTATACTTGCCGCCGTGTAGCTGCTGTCTTCCATGAATTTCACCGTGAGTGGAACTTGATCATTTCTCGAGACTTTCTCCGAGCGACTTCTAGCAGTGAGAGATGACCCTGAAACCCATCCCTCTGACGACAAAACCTAAGGGGTTCGCCGTATAAATACCCTTCGCGCACAGTCTGGCTATATAAAGAATGCCGACCCCGCCGAAACGGCCGGGAAACTGGCCTTGATCAAGCCACGGCAACGCTGTCCCCGAAGGCATCCTTGCACCCGGACCAAGATTGAAATATCGCAAGGGGGTAAGGTTGGGCGATGCATCTCATGGCGGACGCACGGAAAGGACCGACGCCGACGCTCAAACGAGCGGCGGAGAGGGAGGGTGTCGAGGTCGCGAGGCTGCGCCGGGCGGTCGCTGCTGGCCGTGCCGTCATCCCTTCGAATCCCATCCATGATCCCGATCCGGTGGCGATCGGCGAGGGACTGCGAGTCAAGGTCAATGTCAACCTCGGCACCTCGAAAGACCATGTCAACGTCAAGGAGGAGCTGGAGAAAGCTCGGATCGCGATGCGCTTCGGCGCCGATGCGGTCATGGACCTCTCTACCGGAGGAGACATCGACGCGATACGACGACGCATCCTCAAGGAGGTCTCGCTGCCCGTCGGCACCGTCCCGATCTACCAGACGGGCCTTAGAATGGCCCGCAAGAGCGCCGTGGTGGACATGGACGAGGACGACATCTTCGACGGCATCGAGAAGCACGCCAAGGACGGCGTGGACTTCATGACGGTGCACTGCGGCATAACGCGCGAGAGCTGCGCGACGCTGCGCGCGTCCGATCGGATCACCGACGTCGTCTCCAGGGGCGGGGCGTTCCTCGTCGCCTGGATACTTCACAATGAGCTAGAGAACCCTTTGTACGAGAGGTTCGACTACCTCCTCGAGATGGCGCGGAAGTACGACTTCGCCCTCTCCCTCGGGGACGGGCTGAGGCCTGGATGCGTCCACGACGCGACCGACGCCGCTCAGCTGCACGAGCTGATCATCCTCGGCAAGCTCGTCAAGAGGGCGAGGAAGGCGGGCGTCCAGGCGATGGTCGAGGGACCGGGGCACGTTCCCTTGGACCAGATAGCGGCGAACGTCCGAATCGAGAAGTCGGTCTGCGACGGCGCGCCCTTCTACGTGCTCGGTCCGCTGGTGACCGATATCGCGCCGGGCTACGACCACATCACAGCCGCGATCGGCGGAGCGGTAGCGGCAATGAGCGGCGCGGACTTCCTGTGCTATGTGACGCCGGCGGAACACCTCTGCCTACCGACCCCTGACGATGTCCGCGAGGGAGTCATCGCGAGCAGGATCGCGGCCCATGCGGCCGACATCGCCTGCGGGCGTGGAAGGGAGTGGGACGACGAAATGGCCAAGGCCCGGAAGGACCTGAACTGGGAGAGGATGTTCGAGCTCGCCTTGGACACGGAGAAGGCGAGGGCGTACCGCGGACGCGGACACAACGAGGATACCGAGGGCTGCGCGATGTGCGGCGACGTCTGCGCGATCAAGATTGTGAAGGATTACCTGAAACGGTAACGCTACGACGCTAGGGGGCGAGCAGCTCCTTCAACTTCTGCAGAAGGTCGAACGCATGGATTCGACTGCCGCAGTACTCGCACCTGACCGTATCGCCCGTCTCCGGCAAGTCGAGGTTCGCCCCGCAGTTCGGGCATTTGACGCTGGTGACGACGATCCCGCCGTTCGCCATCTGATCGCGGAGTGCGCCGAAATCGAACACCGTCCTCTCTCTGTTCTTCTCCAGCTCGACCTCATGGAGCCTCTTCCTGACCGCCTTGTCCAGCGACCTCACGAACATCGCGAGCGGCTTCTCATCGGTGGGCTTGAACGGATTGGGAGAGGCTTCCTTGTCGGCCCCGATTCTATCGTCGAGCCCGGCGAGCGCGAGCTCCGCGGTTCCGCCCTGGGCGCGGTAATTGATGATTACGAACTTCTGGAAGAGGACCTCTCTGATGCTCACTCCGCTGATAGACTCGAGGCCCATCTCCGTGAAGAGGTCGAAGTTCGCGTCGAGCAGCCCCACCTCCCTTATCGCGATGAGCCTGAGATTTGTGATCAGGATGGTGAGCGTGGCCCATGTCTTCACTGGCGCATCATTGATCGCGATACTCGAGACGACCTGTGCACTCGCACACCAGGTTTCGAGGATCTCCTCCTTGCCGCGCAGGATGACAGCGTCGAGTGGATTGTGCTCGATCTTCGCATTCTCTTTGATGTCCAGGCGATTCACCTCCGGCAGGTGTTCCTGCTCTCAGATGAATTGCTGGCTCGGTATTTAATGGTGAGACGGCGGGGCGACGAGATGAGGATGGAGCCACTGGAGGGGATCGAACCCCCGGCCTACGGTTTACGAAACCGTCGCTCTATAGCGGCCCCGGGCGGAAGTGCCAGAGGCTGCCGCTGAGCTACAGTGGCGAGCAGGATGCCAACAACATATGCTCCGATTTAAACTTTCCTGGGATGGTCCTCTGGAGCCGCTGGTTTTCGACCGTGCCGGACATCGACCAGTCTGGACATAAGTCATATATTCGCCCATGGCGCTCTTGACACGGTCAACTTGCTGGAATCTCACGGTGTCGCCGAGGGACACCTCGTCGACACCCATCATGGTGGGGAGGGTGTTCTCAAGCGGATGCTAGACGACGTCCGCAAGTTCGGCTTCTCGGGGTATCTGAAGTCGTCCTACTCCACCGCCGCCGGCTCCTCAGAGGGGATGATCGGCTTCAATTCGGGCGAGCCGTCGGTCACGATCTATGTATTCAAGAAGGCCGGGTCCTCGGCTGAGAGAGTGTACCAGGGACAGAGGGCCGCGGAGTTCATCTGGGAGGACTCGATGAACGCGGAGTGCTCGCTCTCGCTCCACTCACGAATATCCGTCCAGGACCTGGAAAAGAGATTCGCCGAGGCGAAGGTGGGAAGGGTCGAACTGCTTCCGCCCCCGTCAATCGGTGCGGCGAAGGGCGTGGGCGAGATACAGCGCCTCGCGGGAAAGGAGGACGCCGCGGCGCAGCGCATTCTGGCCTGGGCGAAGGAGGGCTACAACGTCAGCAACCTGGTCCGCCTTTACCTCACGGACCCGAGCGCGGCGACGAGGGCGCTACCGTACTTCGAGGCGAACATCCAACGATTGCAGTCGCTGGAGGAGGTGCTTCGTCTTCTCGACACGGAAGGGTATGAACGAGAGGCGGAGTCGCTGGAAAGGCGAATGCACGATCCCGAACGCCTGCTGGACCTGGAGGGCGAGCTGGAGGAGCTGCGCCGCAGGATCGAGGGATACGAGGTCGCGAGGGCCGAGGAGGAGATCCGCGAGTCGATGGAACGGAAAGCGGTCGACGAGAAGATCGACTCCGTCTACGACCTAATACTCCAGTACCACCGGCAGCAGAGCGGGGAGAGCGCCGCGCCTACGTGCGAGGTGTGCGGCTCGCCGCTTCAAGAGGACGGCGCTTGTCCCAAATGCGCCTCTTACGAGCCCAAGCCCAGGTTCGGCAGGAGCCTGAATCCGCGCTTCACCTTCGATTCCTTCGTCTCGGGTCCGAGCAACCGGTTCGCCGAGGCGGCCGCGAAGGCCGTGGCTGAGAACCCGGGCAAGTCATACAACCCCCTCTTCCTCTACTCGAAATCCGGCCTGGGAAAGACGCACCTGCTGCAGGCCATCGGGAACAAGATCGCCTCGGCCGGCGGGGTGGTGACATACGCCCCGACGGACGTGTTCGAGGCGGAGCTGATCGGCGCGGTGACGAACAACACGCTAGAGGAGATGCGAAAGGCGTACCGCGGATCGGACGCGCTGCTGATCGACGACGTGCAGTTCCTCACCGGCAAGGAACGGATCCAGGAGGAACTCTTCCAGGCGTTCACGGAGATCACGGAGAGGAGAGGGCAGGTCGTCCTCGCCGCCGACCGCATGCCGAAGGAGATACCGTCGCTGAGCGAGCGCCTGATCTCCCGCTTCGAGTCCGGCCTCGTGGCGGACATCCAGCCCTGCGACTACGAGACGAGACGCGCGATCCTCGAGCGGAGGGTGACGAACGAGAAGCTCGACGTGCCGCCGGACGTGCTGCTCTACATAGCCGAGGTCTGCAAGGACAACGTGAGGCAGCTCGAGGGCGGGCTGAACCGCGTCGTCGCCTTTTCCTCGCTGATGCACTCGACGATATCGATCTCGCTGGCTCAGGAGATCCTGAGACAGGAGGAGAGGAACGCCAGGCGCCAGCTCACCCCGAAGGTCGAGCTGCTCTCGGGCAAGAGCTACCTCCTCGAGGAGCAGAAGCCCGATTTCGCCCACCGCCTCTTCGTCGGCAAGGTCCGCGAGGGTCGGGACGGCCTGGCGATAGTCCGCGGTCATCCACGAGGGCTCAGGCAGCGGCTCGAGCAGACCGAGGCGGCGATCCTCTGGCTCACCGACAAGGAGAGCAAGGAGGAGGCGACGATACCGCCGTCGCTCGAGAGGATCATGGTCACCGTCGAGGAGTTCATGGAGGACAGCCCGAAGGCGGTCATCCTGCTGGACGACGTGCAGTATCTGATCAGCAACAACGCGTTCGAGGGCCTCGCCCGTTTCGTTCGGACGCTGGTCGACGAGGTGTCGGAGCGGGACGCAATCTTCATCCTTTCCATCGATCCAGAAGGCCTCAAGCCTCAGGAGCGTTCGGTGATCGAACGGGAGATGGAAGTCGTCCGCACCTGAAGCTCAGATGTACTTCGCTTCCGACTTGAACTCGAGAAGGCGCTCGACCGATTCCTCGTACTTGCCCGCTTTGGTGGCCGTGCCGGCCTCCTTGAGGACTTTGACGAGGGTGGAGACGTCCTTCCCCTGCGCCTTCGCATCCAGCAGCTGCGTTCTCGCCTTCTTGAGCTCGCTGGTGAGGATGTCCGGAAGGGTCTTCAACACCTCTTCGCGCCCCTTGCGCGCGAGTATGCCCATCATGCTCCAATCGCCGTGCTCGCCCGCGTCCCTCGCCTCGCTCAGGAGCCTGTGGCTCTCGCGCACGTCGACGTAGAAGCGCTCGCAGCCCGCGATGAGCTTCTCCAGCTCGTCGGCGAGCTCGTTCGCTTCGATGTACTTGCCGGTGAGCTTCTCGGCGGCCTTCTTGCCCTCCTTCGACTCGAGCAGCGCGCCGGGCAGGTCGCCCTGTGCCCGCCTCTCCTTGACCTTCGCGATCGCCTCGCCGATCCCGGTGGGGTCCGAACCCATCGACTTGGCCACCTCGATCAGCTTCTCGAGGTATTGGGTCTCGCGGTCGAGCCTGGCATCGATGGCGCTCCTAAGGCTCGCCTGGCACTCCTTGACGTATCGCACCGCGGAGACGATGTCCCTCTCCTTGCCGGCGTGGACCGCCTTGTCGATCAATCTGCGCGCGTCGGAAACGTCGACGTCGTTCTCCTTTGCCAGCGTGAGGAGGGGCTTGACCTCCGCCACCAGCTCGGGGAACTTCTTCCTGAGCTCGGCCTCGTCGAACTCAGGGCCCTTCTCGGCCTCTATCGCCGGAATCGCGGCAGGGGCCGGCGGCGCCATCTCAATCGGGGGCGCGGGTTGCGCGGCGGTCGATGCCGCCTCCGTCGACTCGAAGCTCGCCCCGCATTTCGGGCAGGTCGCCGCTTCAGGCGAGACGGCCTCGCCGCAGACGGGACAGACGGTCTCCGCTACCTCCTCGATGACGAACTCCACCCCGCAATTGGGGCACTTGGTGGTCTCTCCCTTGATGTGATATCCGCAGTCAGGACAATCGAACTCGAACATGTCCTCCTCCTTGCCCGCTCCAGAGTCCTGACCTGCCAAAAGGAATCGCTCCAGTGTTGGTGGTTCAATCGCGAGTTAGGGTCAAATAACTGTCGTTACGGTATTCGGCGTTTGGCTCTCTTGCCCCTGAACTCCGCCAGCATCTTCGCCATCTGCTTCGCTCCCTGCTCCGGCGAGGGCGTTTCGCTGATCAGCGTCAGGTCCCCGCTCCAATTCTGCAAAGCCTCGGCGAGAAGACCGTAGTCGGGTTCCTTCGCCTTGAGGTCGAGGTGTCTCCTCTCCCCCGCCTCGGTGTACTCGATGCAGGAGAAGTGACAATGCAGGTTGCCGCCGGCCATCGTCCCGGCCCGGTCGAGAACCTCCAGGAAACGCTCCTCCGAGTCGAGCCAGCCACCCGTGCGGGCGTGCAGGTGCGCCCAGTCGACGACCGGGACGACGCCTTCGACCTTCGTCTGCACCTCTTCGATCTCATCGAGCGTGCCCCAGCTCCCTTTCTTGCCCATCGTCTCCAGCCCGAGGAGAACGTTCTCGATCCCTTCCTTCTCCATCGCGTCCCGGCACTTGCCGATGCCCTTCGTTACGGCGACCGTCGCCTTCGCCGGCTTGCCCGAATAGGCGGAGGCGTGGATGACTATCACGTAGGCGTCCATCAGCCCGGCGAGCCTGGCGCTCTTCATCACCCACTCGGAGCTCTTCCGAACCGTCTCCCGGTTCTGCGAATTGAAGTTGATGTAATAGGGCGCGTGCGCGCTGAGGACCACGCCGATCTCCCTCGCCCTGGAGCCGAGAGCCTTCGCCTTGTCCTCCGCCATCTTCGCCTGGCGCACGAACTGGACCTCAAGGGCGTCGAGCTCCATCGCGCCCACCTTTTCGACCGCGTCGACCGGCCCCTTGCTCCCCTCCGGATATCCGGCGGGGCCCACTCGTATCATGAGCGTTCCTACGTCGCTCGCCGGTCTTAACCTTTCCACCACGCCGCTCGCGCGCAAGAGTTTAAGAGAAGCGAGGATATGTTTCGTGAGGGGCCATGAAGCTAGACTTCCACGTGGTCAGAGTCGACCGGCCAGTGGACTCCAACGTCATCATCGGTCAGACGCACTTCATCAAGAGCGCCGAGGACCTCTACGAGGCCATGGTCAACTCCGTCCCGGGCGTCAAGTTCGGTATCGCCTTCAACGAGGCCTCTGGCGACCGGCTCGTCAGGACCGAGGGCAACGACAAGGAGTTGATCGGCGCCGCGACGAGGGCAGCCAAGGACATCGGAGCCGGGCACGTCTTCGTCATCTTCATCAGGAACGCTTATCCAGTCAACGTCCTCAACCGCGTCAAGGAGGTCGCCGAGGTGTGCACCATCTTCTGTGCGACGGCGAACGACGTCGAGGTGATCGTGGCCGAGACGGAGCTGGGCCGCGGCGTGGTCGGGGTCATCGACGGACAGACACCTCTGGGAGTGGAGAACGATGAGAAAACCAAAGAAAGGCAGCAGTTCCTCCGCAAGATCGGATACAAGCGCTAGGGAAGCCGAGCCGCTGGACGAGTACGAGCAGTCGGCGAAGTACTACGACGTCTGGTACGAGGACTTCACCGAGGACATCGGCTTCTACCAGAAGCTGGCCGAGGAGGAGGGCGGGCCGATTCTGGAGTGCATGTGCGGCACCGGGCGCATCATGATACCGCTGGCGGACGCGGGCTTCGAGGTCACCGGCGTCGATCGGAGCGCGGCGATGCTCGACATCCTGGCGATGAAGCTGGACCTGATCGGAGGTCGGGTGGAGAGGAACATCGACATCATCGAGGGCGACATCCGGACGTTCGCCACGTCCAAGAAGTTCAAGCTCGCCATCGTCCCGTTCAACAGCTTCCTGCACCTGCTTTCGACGGAAGATCAGAGGATGGCGCTGAAGAACGTCTGGGACCACCTGGCGAAGAACGGCCTTCTCGCGATATCGATCTTCAACCCCAGGCTAGACCGGCCGGAGAACCTGCTGAGGCATCGCGGCACGAAGGTCACGTCGAAGGGCGAGATCATCTCGAAGTTCGAGGCGCAGACGTTCGATCTCGCCGAGAGGACGACGAGAGTCCACTACTTCTACGACATCTCGCGCCAGGACAAGGAGTTCAGGAGGGTGACCACGAGCATGGTCCTCCGCCTGGCGTTCCACAAGGAGATCGTCGAGCTGCTCGAGGACGCGGGATTCGAGGTCACGGCGACCTACGGCGACTACGCATTCTCGCCGTTCCGCAAGTCGAGCGAGCTGATGGCCTTCGTGGCGAGGAAGCTGTAGATGGACCTGGGGCCGATCGACCTCGACCTGACCCTTGACTGCGGACAGGCCTTCAGATGGAAGCTGAATGATTACGTCTGGAGTGGCGTTGTCAGAGGCAAGCTAGTCGGGCTTAAGCAGCACGGGCGCAAGGTCGACGTCGAGACGGAGCTGCCGTCGCGCGAGATCGAGTCGTACTTCCGGACGGACGACGACCTCGAAGAGATAGGGCGGCAGCTTGACCTCGACCCAGTCGTTCGAGAGCTGAGGAAGCGACTCTCCGGGCTCAGGCTTCTCAGGCAGGAGCCGTGGGAGTGTTCCGCTTCCTTTCTTCTCGCGACGAATGCGAACGTGCCGCGCATCAAGAAGATGATCGAATCGGTCTGCGAGCGATTCGGCCATGAGGTCGCGCCCGGCCTCTTCTCCTTCCCGACGCCGAAGGAGATCCTGAACAATGGGAACGCGGCAGAGAAGTGCGGGCTGGGGTACCGATGCGGCCGGTTCGTCGAGTTCGCGGAGGAAGGCGCCAAAGGACACCTCAGATTCGATTCTTGGAGGTCGAAGCCCTACGAGGGATGCGTCGAGTCGCTGAAGCGGTTCGACGGCGTGGGGGACAAGGTCGCCGATTGCATCGCCCTGTTCTGCCTCGACCATCTCGAAGCGTTCCCGATCGACGTGCACATCGGCCGGATACTAGAGGAGAAGTACGGAATCTCCGAATCCTACAAGACCTTGGGTCGATGGGCGAGAGAGCACTTCGGCGCCTATGCCGGCTATGCCCAAGAGTACCTCTACGTGTCAGCCCGACCTAGAACGTGAACGGATCTGCTCAATCGATCTGGCAGCTGACGCACTGCGGGGCGCCAACGCCGGTGTGGGTCTCGTAGACCTTGACCAGCATCCCGCTCTTCTTGACCATCTCGCAGATGCGGCAGGTCTCGGTGACTATGTCGGAGCCGCTGATCATGCGCTGCGCCGCGGCCTCGACCTCCTTCTTGAAGTCCTCATACTTCCCGCTGTTCTCGATCTCCTTGCTGGTGCCCCGCTTTGCCTTGAGGTACTGGGATATCGCGGCGTCGGTCACGCCGAAGCGTCTCGCGACCTCTGCTTGACTCAGGTGGTGCTTGTCGACGAGCTCGCGGGCCAACTCCCTCCTGATCGACGGCAGGACGTACCAGACGATCAGTTCGCACGGGATCTTCATGCCCGCTGCTATCGCCTTAACGATATTTAAGCCCGTCGAAAAGCTGGATAGTTTCAAGAGGTACACTTTTCACCTACAACGCCTGGCCAGCCTGAAGAAGAGCTGTAGAGGCGATACGACTACCTGTCTTCGCAGTGCACTAGATTCCAGCGGGCATAGGTGGAGCTGCTCGGAGCGGCAAGTTCTGTGTCCGCCGTGAATTCCGGCCTCGCTCCGTCAGCCTCGGTTCTCGGTGCTCCTGAACGACACGACAGAGAGGATGACTATCAATCCTCCTATGCCGATGAGTGCGCCTGGGATTGGTCCGATAGCTACATCATTAGGCCCGCTCGGGAATATGCCGAGGGCCACGACGCCTGCGACGACCATTGCTATGCCAACTACCAGGATCGTCTTCCATTTCGATGTCCGCACATCGGTTCAGTGATTCCTCTTGGCCGTAGGTACATCATGATCGCCCCGACGGCGAGTACGAGGAGACCAAGGTCGAGGCCCAGTGCGATCGGAAGGTCGGTCACCAGCACGAGTCCCACCGCCAGGGCCGCTGTCAGACCCAGCAAGGCAAGCAGATATGGCCTGATCTTCTGTGCATAAGCGACTCTATCTCGGTTCTTGATGGATTCGCTCTTGTAGACTAATAGCAGCAAGGCGACAACCACCCCGATTCCGACGAGCATTGCCAATGGATCAACCGTCATGTTCCGCGCCTGCTCCATTTCCTTCCCGCACTGAGGCAGTTCATTGGATTCCGGCATGTCTCGGTCTTCAGAGTATTTAGACTACTCATGGACTTGACTGATTTGGAGAATTGAACTGCGTCGCGCGCCAGAGGACCGGCTCTCAGCCTTCCCGCTCTCTTCAAATATTCACAATCGTTTACATCACCGCTAAATCCTCTTCCTCAATATAGGTCGCAGGACATGGTGGAGATAATGGCAATCGATGAGGTCGCCGTCACAAGGAAGATCGTCGAACGGTACTCGGCCGAGCTCTTGCGGAACATTGACGTCGACGTCGTGATCGCAGGCGCTGGTCCTGCCTCGCTGACGGCCGCGCGATACCTAGCGAAGGGCGGCAAGAGGGTCGTGATCTTCGAGAGGAAGCTCACGCCGGGCGGCGGAATGTGGGGTGGAGGTATGACCTTCCCTGTCATCGTCGTCCAGGAGGAGTCGAAGACGTTGCTTGAGGAGATTGGGGTCCGCCTGACGTCAGCTGGCGAGGGCTACTACACTGCCGACTCCGTCGAGGCATCCGCCAAGCTGATCGCCGCCGCCATCGATGCCGGGGCGAAGCTCTACAACACCATCACCGTCGAGGATGTCATGATCCGCGCGGACAGCATCTGCGGCGTCGTCATCAACTCCAGCGCGGTCGAGGTTGCTGGATTGCACGTCGACCCGCTCGCGATACGCTCCAAGTACGTCATCGACGGCACCGGTCATCCGGCCGAGGTCGTCAACGTGGTCGTGCGGAAGGTCGGCAGGCTGAACACCCCGACCGGCAAGTTCGAGGGCGAGAAGAGCATGTGGGCCGAGGTCGGCGAATCGATGACGGTGGAGAACACCATCGAGGTCTATCCGAACCTGTACGTGACCGGAATGGCGTGCAACGCCGTGATGGGAGCCCCACGCATGGGCCCGATCTTCGGCGGAATGCTTCTGTCAGGCCGCAAGGTCGCGCAGCTCATCCTGGAACGCGAGAAGTGATCAGTCGCCGGGATGCGATATCTCGTAGAAATCCTGTGTCTCCCAGTCCTGCTCCTCGTCCTGGCCTATCTCCATGATCTTCATGCCCAGGTCGCGCAGTTGTTTCCTGAGCGTCTGAAGGTCGATATCGCCCTCCATTTGGTGCATGAGGAGCGTCTGCCCCTTCTTGTACGC
>JAJRAL010000021.1 GCA_028679935.1 Methanomassiliicoccales archaeon
AGATGTCTCGGGTTCGAATCCTTTGTCAAGAAGGCGAACATCCCGACGGGCCCGCCACTTTTCCGCAAGCAAAGATTCATAAACGCCTAGTCAATCTGGGCAGACTACACGTGGAGAGGCCTTAATGAAGAGAAGTTCACGCGCATGGAAGAAGAAAGGCAAGCAGCGCTGGAAGTGGCGCAAGAAGAAGATGCGCCGCCGGAAGCGTGCACAGAAGATGCGCAAGCGGTGACGATCAACCATGGGGGTATGGGGTAATTCGGTATCCTCGCGGGCTCCAGTTAATTGGGTGTGATCGCTAACGGGTGCTGATCGGTGATGACTAACTGGAGCGGTGACCCGTTGATTCGCGCGGGGTAGCTCCCCGCGTGGTGGAAACCCGCTGATCTGGGTTCAAATCCCAGTGCCCCCACATTCCTCTCTAGGCATGTGGCCAACTGCTCTTCTTGTTGCAGTTGAGCCCTGCGCGCCGGTCTTTGCGGGTGCCTGACCGTCAGAAACCCACTACAGGTCGATCATCACTTCGTCGCCCTCAATCGTAACCGGATAGGACTTCAGGTCGTATGCCACCCCGAAGGGGTACGCGGGCTTCTTCATCATCTTCCCGTTGCGGACATCGTACTCGGTGCCGTGTTCAGGGCATTTGACATTGTTGCCGACGAGCTTACCCTCCCAGAGCTTGCCGTTCATGTGGGTGCAGATGCCCTCGATCGCATACAACTTGCCTTCGAGGTTGACCACCAGAACCATCTTCCCGTTCGCATTGACTCCGGACAGCTTGCCGAGAAGGAAATCCGTCTGCTTTCCGATCTTCACCTTGGCCATCGAGACACCGGAGTCGGTGTTCCACCTGCTGGTATTTCAGCCCTGCGATGAGATGGCACGTCCAGGAAGCATATGGTGGGACCGGGTCCACGCAATCTGGCGAAGCGATCTTGGAACCCGAGGAAAGGTTTATGCCGTCAAGGATAGAGATTATCTATAAACGATATAGGAGGGGAAGAATGGCTGACAAAGCATTCCGCATACAGGTATTCGAAACCGTGGCGGCACTGATGACCGCGGCCTTCGGCCTGCTCGCCGCACTCGCTTGGAACGGGGCAATCAGCTGGGCAGTGACGACCGCCCTCGGGACGGGTAACGAAGGACTTGGGCTTTTCATCTATGCCATACTGGTGACCGCCCTAGCCGTGATCGCCACAATACTGATCGGTCGCTCGCTGGCCAAGATGAAGACAATCGTTGCGAAGTAGACATCGTTCCAGCGCCAAAACCCCTTATTGTTTCTATTTCTGGTCACGGGCCGGCCGCAAGTATGACCAGGGCCATGCAGAGGTAGCTGACCAGTACCCTCGTACGGAGCCTCATGGACGGCTGCAATCATTTCCAACGAGCTGATCATATCTTATTCTTGGCTATGTCGCGGGCGCACGAAGCGTCCAGGAAAGAGGCAGTTCAGAGCCCGGCGTCAATGGGAATATGCTCTCGCCGAATCTCGGCCACGATCGCGCCCCCCGTTCGTGGAGGTGCCAGGGCTGCGCAAACAATAAAGCGTCATGTGACTCTCCGGGTTCATGACGGACGCGGGTGGCATCGCAGCAAAGATAATCGCGGTTTCGGTCGTTGTGATGATCGTTGCTGCAATCATTGCAGTCACCATGGCCCCGCCCCCGGTCACCAATCCCGATCTCGCAAGCAACATCGGGCTGAACGACGGGAACACATTCAGCTACTCGGCAGCTGGCACCTTCAATGGCAGCGCCGTCGTCGGCTCGCTGAACACCTCTTTCGCGCAGAAGAGCTGGACGTTCCAACATATCCTCACATCGAGTCACGAGCTCAACGACATACTGAGCTCATGGGCCCCGTCAACCGTGCTCCAGATGGGCCCGATGAAGTTCGCGACCCCGTTCGGCCTGAAGGACGTCGTCTGCACCTTCGCCCTGTGGCTGTTGCCGGGAGGGGTCGGCATGGCGACGATGAGCTACATCGGCGTCAATCCGAACATCGCCTATGGGTTCGCCGTGAACGCACCTGGGCTGCACCTGATGTTGACCCTGAACCAGACGAACAACGATCACGTCAAGACCGACAATCACAATCCGATCACCTGGCGCAGCCCGGTCACCGGTCCCACGCCCCCCACACAGGGAGGTTCGAACCTGAACGCGGCATGGGGATCCCATTCAACATGGTTCTATGCGCCGAACGGCGGGCACATCTTCTACAACATCACCGGCGAGAAGGTGGACATCTGCGCGTTCTCCGAGACCAACCTCAGGTCGATGGCCGAAGGCGGACCGTTTGCATACAACGTCCAGGTCACGAGGGTCGGCGCCGGGAACGAATCGGGCGATGCGGTCGTGCCGTCCGGGCTCTTCATGATCGTGATGGGGACCCGCGGATTGATAGAGGGCTCGTATTGGTACTCCATCGTCTGAGGAGCGACCTCTGAACCGTTGGGGGTTGTCTCTGAACGTGAGGGCGACCCGCCTTGGATCTCTGCGATTCGGGACGGAATCGAAAGGGGACGGAATCGAGTCGGATTGGGCTCATGATCGCCAATTCGTATCGGTTCCCGTGATATGCCAGAGAAAACCTTTTTCTAATGCCCGGCCTCATCGGGTTCGGGGGGCCCCCGTGGACCTTCTCCAACTTCCCCACCATAAACATTAGTTCTTTCGGGGGCTCCTCACACAGATCATCGAAAGGTACCGCGGGATCCCGCGGCCCGCTGAGGCAATGGAAGGCCTATTCGATGGCGGCGAAGTCGACTTCGCGCCTGAGCCTCTCGCAGACGGTGTTCTGCCGCGCTAGCTCCGATGCGAGCGGGGAGGAGTCCTCGAACTCAAGTCTCACTCTTTCCGCGTGGTAATCGTCCGCCCGCTTTCCCGCCCAGTCGCCGTACACCCTCACACCGAGCCCGGTTATGCCTATGACCCCGAACATGATCGAGAGGTCGTAGAGGAACTCGACGAAGAGCCAGGGATCGTACGGCACCATTCTGGGCAGCTCGTGCCCGTAGCGAAGGATCATTGTCGGCAGCCTCGAGGCGCTGGCGGCGGCCGAGGCCTTGTCGTCCGCGGACAGGAAGAGCATCCCGACGTTCTCCTCCTTGGCGTGGTTCGAGAGCGAGCGGACGATCTCGCCGTCGCGCTTCTCCTTGTCCTCGTTCCACGCCCCTCCTGATACGTCCCAGACGGCGTACCGCTCGCGTATCGCCGCGATCTCCGTTTGAGCGTTCAGCGCCTTCCGGCCGTCCTTCATCAGGCAGTTGGTTAGAGCGCCGACGAGCCGCGGGCTCTTGAAAGCCCGTCTCAGCACCTCGAGGTCCGCGTCGCGGTACTTCCTTCCCACCTTCTCGGAGATCTCCAGTTCGACCAGGTTCTCGATCACCAACTGCAGGTGGGAGGCGTCGAACTCCGGTATGCCGCAGGTGTCGCTTGCGAGCGGCAGCCGGCTCATCAGGCGATGGTAGGCGAGGTTCGTGTCTATCGCCACCATCGTACGCGCGGGGTGGAGCGCCGATCCCGCCCGCCTGGTATCGATGGTGCGAAGCTCCGCCTCGATCTGCTTGAGGTTCTCCGGGGGGACGAGGAGCGAGCTCTCCATCGCGTCCTTGAGGTCCGAGTACGAAGGTATCTCGCGACCGAGCAACGGGTCCGCCACCTTTGTTTGTACTTCGGAGTAGGCGGCGTCGAACTTGCCCCTCTCCACGATCCAGTCGACCGAGGGCTTGGTGAGGTTCACTCCCATCAGGTCCAGGTCGAGGAACGGTGATGTGACAACGATGTTCGACCGCTCGGTGCGGATCCCCTGGTTGAGGAGCGCGGTGAGGAATGCCTTCCTGACGATCAGTTCGATCATCGCTTCCCCTCCTTCCGACCGTCACTGAGCTCCTTGACGATGTCGTGCGGATGCTGGAGGAACAATGGTATCTCGACGTACGGGCGGTTCGCGTTCTTCAGCGAGGCGATGTGAAGGTAGAGCACCTTGTCGAACAGCTGCTGGTTGAAGCCGGAGAAGACGGAGCCGAGGACGAGCGCCTTCTTGCCCGGCGTGACGTCGAGGGCGATCGAGTTGCCCCTGCCCTTCTCCTCCTTGGCGATCTTCGTCACGAGGTCCGCCACCGCCCTCACGTCCTCGTCGTCGACGATGTGCTCCTGGACATCTCCTCTTCGTCCATAGGAATCGAGCAACGAGCGGAGCATCGCCTCGGCAATCTTCGCCTGCGACGAGTCACATCCGGCGGTGAGCACGTGGATTCGGTCGGGGAGAAATCCGTGGTCGATGATCGCCGCCCAGGCCGAATTGAACAGTCCCCAGGTGCTCCTGCCGTAGAGCGTGATCAGTACGTTTCCCACTTCGACCCTCTGGCACAGGATTCGAACGGGCGGTAGAAAAGGCTGCCGACTACTCCAGGACGACCCGGCGTATCTCTTCCTGGGTCCTCTCCGGGGGGAGCCTGGTGTTGACAAGATGCACGTCGACATTCGATAGGAGCTGCCTGAAGAAGCGGCGGTGGAGTTTGGCCTTGCGCTCGTCGCGGACGAGCTGGTGGGGATTGCAGAAATCGTTCCTCTCCAGGTAGTCCATCGCCTCGTCCACCGACATGTCCCGCACTATCGTCTCGTCGCCCTCGTCCCGTTTCAGCAGCAGGACGGTCCTGAGCGAAGTCATCGGGATGACGCCGGTGTTGCCGATTATCCATCGGACATTGAGCACCGCCCTCTCGTCGTCGTCGAACTTCGCCCGGTCGACGAGCGGTCGGTACTCCGGCCAGATCCTGGCGATGTCGCCGTCGACATAGCAGTTCTTCTCCGAGCCGAACACGAGGTGCCGCTTGTCCGAGAGTCTGACGAAGAACCAGTCGTCCGTGATCAGCCTTGCATCCGGCATCCTGAGCAATCCCCAGGAGTGCGTCGTCTTCCCCGTCTTCGAGGGAGCGATGAGCGCGATCCCTCTTCCGCTGACGTCGATGCAGGCGCCGTGCACCGAATAGATACCGTGCTCGTCCTCCAGGATGTCGCCCGCGATCGCGAGGGCGAGGCTCTTGATCCATCCGTAGTAGTCGAGGTTGAATGCGAAAGCGGTCTTGGTATAGGCGTCGTAGAGGACTCCGTCCTCCGACTCCGGGTCGTGGAGCGCGATCAGCCTTCCATGGGACCGAATGCTCTCGCTGGCGGCGTAGAAGTTGTCCTCCCACGTCCTCCTCAGCTTCTCGTCGTCGGTCAGCAGCTTGATGCAGCAACCGTAGAGCTCCGACTTGCGGGAGTGGATCAGCCTTCGTTCGTAGTGCTCGAAGAGCCGTTCCCTCTCCTCCGTGTCGATGAGCCTGACCGAGTACGCCATCGCGTTGGGCATTGCCGTCTCGCGCTCTTGAATCTGCGCAACGACGAGACCCATCTGCCTCTTTCCGGCATACGACGGGAGAAACACTTTCAATCGTCGCTCCAATCGCTAGCGCATGACGGCGCAGCGGCACGGGATAGATGCTCGGGCGGAGGGCGTCTGGGCGATCGAGGGTCTGGGGGCCGATGGTCCGGACCCCCAGCTCAGGGAGAAGCTCATGCTCTTCGGCCAGTTCGTCGGAGACTGGGATATCGTCAAGGCGTGGTATCGTCGCCCAGACGGAACGGTCGTCTGGCAGGACGGTGAGGTGCATTTCGGATGGATTCTCGGGGGAAAGGCGGTGCAGGATGTCTGGATGACGCATCGAGGCGACCCGCCACGGCCCGTTCCGGTCGGCACTACCGTCCGCTTCTACGATCCGAAGACGGACACCTGGTCGAGCACCTGGATCTCTCCGAGCCAGGGCCTCGTCCAAAGGTTCGTAGGGAGGCACGTCGGCGAAGGCATCGTACTTGAGACGATCAACGCCGAGGGATTCCCGGAGAGATGGATGTTCTCTGACATCACGAAAGACTCGTTCCGCTGGCATTCAGAGGAGACGCGCGACGGCGGCAAGAGCTGGATACGGACCGAGGAGATGCACATCCGCCGCCGGGCCTAGCCCTACTTGCCGATCGCGGGCATGGCCCCGGCCACGCCGTTCCCGTTCTTCGACTTCAGGAGCTTGTACTCGATCGAGTCGATGAGAGCGAGCAGGCTCGCCTCGATGATGTTGCCCGATACCCCGACCGTTGTCCAGGTCATCGCGCCGTCGGTCGATCGTATCAGCACTCGCACCGACGCCTCGGTCGCCGCCTTGGCGTCGATCACCCGCACCTTGTAGTCGATGAGCCTGATGTCCCGTATCTCGGGGTAGAAGCGCAGGAGCGCCTTCCGCAGCGCCTTGTCCAGTGCGTTGACCGGACCGTTGCCGTCGGATGCCGTGTGCTCGACCAGTCCGTTCGGGTCGACCACCCTGACGCTCGCCTCGGAACGCATCGTGTCGCCCGACACGTCCACGAAGATGCGGAATCCCTCTAGCTTGAAAGGTCTGTGATTCTCGCCCCTCAGCCTTCGGACCAGGAGCTCGAAGCTCGCCTCGGCGGCCTCGAACTGATAGCCCATCGCCTCCATCCGCTTGAGGGTCTCGAGGATCGACTTGCCCCTGTCCTTCTCCTGCTCGATCCCAAGCTCTTTCGCCTTCGCCAGGATGCTCGAGGTGCCGGAGAGCTCGGAGACGAGGACGCGGCGCTCGTTGCCGACGAGACTTGGATCGACGTGCTCGTAGGTCCTCGGGTCCTTGAGCACGGCACTGACATGCATGCCCGCCTTGTGCGTGAAGGCGCTCCTGCCGACGTATGCCTGACCGGTGTCTGGCATGATGTTCGCGACCTCGCCGACGAAGTTCGAGAGCCCGGACAGGGCCGATAGGTCGCTGATGGACGTCGTCCTGCCCATCTTCAGCATCAGCGATGGGACGACCGAACAGAGGTTCGCGTTGCCGCATCTCTCTCCGAGGCCGTTGATTGTGCCCTGGACCATCGTCACCCCAGAGTCGACGGCGGTCAACGTGTTCGCCACCGCCAGCTCGCAGTCATCGTGGGCGTGAATACCGATCGCGACCTTGTGTCGCTTCCTGACTTCGGCGACCGCCTTGGCGATCTCCTGCGGCAGATTCCCGCCGTTGGTGTCGCAGAGCACGAGGTACATCGCCCCTGCCTTCTCCGCCACATCCAGTGCCTTCATCGCGTAATCGTGATTGTTCTTCCGGCCGTCGAAGAAGTGTTCTGCGTCGAAGACAACCTTCCTGCCCTTGCCGGCGAGGAACGAGACCGTGTCCTCTATGATCTCGAGGTTCTCCTTGAGCGAGACTCCCAGCGCTACTTTCGCATGGAGGTCCCATGTCTTCCCGAAGACGCAGACGTATTCCGTTCCGGAATCGAGCAGCGCCTTCATCGTCGGATCATGGGCGGCCTTCTTGCCAGGTTTCCTCGTCGCGCCGAAGCTGACGAGCTTGGTGTTCGAGAGTTCGAACTTCTGGGCTGCTTTGAAGAATGCCTTGTCTTTGGGGTTCGATGCCGGATACCCGCCCTCGACGAAGTCGATGCCGAAGGAATCGAGGTGCCTCAGAATGTCTACCTTGTCCTCGTTCGAGAAAGACACACCTTCGGTCTGGGCTCCGTCCCTCAGGGTCGTATCGTAGACTTCAACTCGAGCGACCGATAAATAAATCCCTTCTTGCAGATTTATTTGCCATGAGCCTTGCCTTCCGTGGTGTGGCACAGCATGACAGACACCGTATTTAAACCTCGCGACCCTTGGCCGCGCAATCCTCCTTCATCAGGGCAGCCAGATCGCTCAGGATCGCGGACGCGGTCTCGAGCCTTCCCGCTCCCCGTCCTGCGACCGTTACCTCGCCGGCGAGGTCGGTCATGATCTGGAAGATGTTCAGCGTGCCGCCGATCGCCAACGGGTGGCCCATCGGGACAAGTCTCGGTGATACTTCCAGCCTTGTCGGGGAGACCTCAGCGATGAGGCGGATGACCTTCCGCTCTTCCCCCGCCAGGGAAATCGCCTCGAGCGAAACGCCTCTGATGCCCACTCTTCTCACGTCGTGATATGTGCAGTCCCGGCCGAATATCGCGTTGGCCAGTATCGCCGCCTTGGCGGCCGAGTCGATGCCGTCGATGTCGTACGAGGGATCCTTCTCCGCGTAGCCGAGCTCCTGCGCCTCTCGGAGCGCCTGGTCGAACGGAAGGCCCTCCTCCTTCATCCGGTTCAGGATGTAGTTGCACGTCCCGTTGACGATGCAGCGGATCGAGTGCACCGTCTCGCCCTTCAGCAGCTCGCGTGAGATGTTGATGATCGGCGTCGCCGCCCCGACCGAGGCCTCGAACCTCATCCGGGCGTTGTGCTTCTTTGCCGCGGCCGAAAGCTCCTTGAACTTGAGGGCCAGGGGCCCCTTGTTCGCGGTCACGACGTCCTTCCCGGACGTCAGCGCGGCCATCATGTGCGAGAGGCCTGGTTCCCCGTCCTCGATGTTCGTGCGCGTGACCTCGACCATCACGTCGTAGTCGAAGTCGGCCAGAAGCTCTGGGACTGTCCTTCCTTCGAGCTTCTCACCGACGCCTCCGAGCTTTGCCTTCCTGGCAATCGCTCCCCGTGGATCGATGCCCCTGCCGTTCAGCTCGTACGTCTTGGAATCGAAGACGCCCACCAGCCGGAGCTTCTCCCCGTACGCCGATTGTAGCGCCGCCGCCTTGCGTGCCAGGACCTCGGCCACACCCTGCCCTACCGTTCCGAAGCCGACCAGGACTACGTCCATCTCATTCCCCCAGTCCGCTGATGAGCAAGTATCCGGATTGCAGCGACCTCTGCCTCAGGAAGTCCTCGATCCTGTCCAGGACCGGCTTCTGCCTCACCTTTCCGTAGACCAGGACAGCCTTCTCTCCGCTCGAGGGAGATATCGAGTACCGGATATCGACCGAATCGAGGTCGCTCATCGATTCGATGCCGTCGGTGATCTCCCTCAGCTCCTGCGGGGATATGTCGCCAGCGATCACGTAATCGAACTCATAGGTCTCGAAGAGGGAGGAGAGCTTGGCGACATCCACATCGCTCTCCTTCCAGGCGCGCAGCATGTTCTCCAGCTGCTTCTGCGTCTTGACCTCGAAGGTCAGGTTGACGCTGATCCTGCCGCCCGCGATGTTGTCGTGGTGGTGCACCACGCCGATGATGTTGCCGTCGAAGGTCGAGACAGGCTCGAGAGCCTTCACTAGCTGCCCCGGCACATCCTTCAGTCTTAGGTCGGCGTACACGCGCATGAAGAATCCCTCTCCTGTTTTGGAACGGGGAAGATATGCGACGGGTGATATATGATGCTCTGGCGTTCCGCCTAGCCTATTCCCCGTCCGTAGAGCTCGACCTTCTTGTCGACCAGGGCCCGGCACTTCGGGCAGAGGAACTTGACCTGCCCGATACCCTCGCGGTAGGTGAAACGGTACAGCGCATCGGAGGCGTCCAGCTCCCCGGAGAAGCGGGTCAGTTGGACATCCTTGCCCTTCCATCCGCAGTTCGGGCAGGCGACGTCGTTCGCCTCGCTCGAGGATATGTCTATCCGGCCGGTCTCGACGCCGTTCGACAGCGCCACCTCGCCGAGCTTCATCCCGCACTTGGGGCACTCGAGCCGGTGGTACACGGAGGTTTTCATAGGCTGGCCGATCGAGTAATAGCCTTGCTGCATGACCTCGGGCACCGCCTCCTCCTTCTCGACCAGGTCATTGCCGCCACCCTCCCAGCCGCAGGCCTCGCACTTGAGCGAGCTGACCGCCTTGGGCGCAACATTGGACCGATCGCGCCGGAGGGGCCTCATGCCGTTCTCTCTCTTCGGCGCGGGCTCATCAGATGTTCTCCAGCGCCTCGATGTCGGACTTGCGCTTCGTCTTGACGATGGAATCGCACTTCGGGCAGTGGTAGTTCATCCGCTTCATTTCCAGCGAGTAGGCGTTCGTGAGGACGTAATCATAGAGGATGAACTGCCCCTCCTTCTCCACGAGGTCCTTCTCATCCCCTTCCCAGCCGCACGAGCTACAGGTAACCATGGTCCTCGTTCTCTGATGCTCCCTGCGGTATATCTCTCTTCGTCGGAACGCATCGATTGGCGAGATGAGCGCCGAGGGGGAGATTTGAACTCCCGAAGCGTTGCCGCCACGAGCTTGCTGGATCTACCAGAATATTCCAGGCTCGCGCCTTACCGGGCTGGGCCACCTCGGCTCGCCTGCGCCCATTACCGTCATCCAATTAAACGTTTTCGGGCTCGGCCTCGGCGGACATCCTGCCGACCGAGTCTCGCACCGTCGGCCTGATCCTCTTCGCCAGCGAGCCCTCGTGCGCGTCGATCTTGACGACGCAGGCGTCTTCCTTCAGGTAGGCGCACCGTGCCATCTGCTCGCCCCTCGGTCCGTACGCCTGGGAGCCGCCGAAGAATACCATGTTCAGCTGCGCCCCGACCTGGTTCGCGTACAGCATGTAGGTCGTGTTCTCGACCGCCCTCGCTGGCATGATTCGCTCGAACTGCTCCCTCGAGGTCGAAGGGGAGGCGGAAATGCAAAGCAGCCCGTCGACGCCCTTGAGCGCGTACGACTTGGGAAGCTCCGAGAAGAACAGGTCGTAGCAGATGCAGGCGCCCAGCCTGATGCCCTCAAGCTCGAAGACGACCGGCCTCCTTCCCGGGCTGAAGTACAGCTTCTCCTCGAACGGACCGAAGTTCGCCAGATTGATCTTGTCGTACCTCTGCCAGTCGCCGTCGGCGTCGACCGCGATAGCCGAATTATGGACCAATCCCGGCACCTCGTCGGAGAGGCAGGGCATGCCGAACACGATCGAGCATTCCCGTTCCTGCGCCATGCCCGTGACGCGGGTCACGCTCTTGCCATCGATCGGCTCCGCGAGCTGGGGCAGGAGATCACGGCACATGTAGCCAGTGAGGAACAGCTCGGCGAAGACGTAGATGTCCGCCTCGACCAGGTCGAGCGAACGCTTCATCCTCTCTAGGTTGCCGGCCTTGTCCCCAAGCACGCAAGGTGTCTGGACCAATGCTACCCTCGTCATCGAGCGGAGGATGGGCCACGATTGTTCATGTACTTTGCCCGCTACAATCTGAAAAAGCTTATGCGCTTCCGCCCATGCACGCTCATGCCCCCGCAGCTGCGCGAGCTCACGGCGGAAGTGATCGAGGAGTTCGTCCGCCAGAAGGTCGAGGAGAGCCGTGCTGATGGCGTCGTGGTCGGACTGAGCGGGGGAGTAGACTCGGCGACGACGTCCAAGCTCTGCAAGGAAGCGATCGGCGCGGAGAAGGTGCTGAACCTCTTCCTCCCGTCGAAGTCGACGCCGAAGGGCGACCTGGCCGACGCTCGTGGATTCTGCGAGAGAGAAGGCATGGAGCTGCGCGTGGTCGACGTCGAGCCTGCGATCAGGAC
>JAJRAL010000177.1 GCA_028679935.1 Methanomassiliicoccales archaeon
CTAGGTTCCTCCAGACTAATCTTTGCGGTCAGCGAGATACGCTGGCTCAGGACCGAGAAGGCGCGCATGGAGGAAGACGAGCGAACCGGGCCGATCGAGGACAGGCGCCGTCCAGAGGACAATCCCGCGCGGGAGAGATATGAGGAGAACCTGGCGAACTATCGCCGGGGCATGAGGGTCTGCAAGGCCGAGTTGATCGTCGGCCTGCTCCTGCTCTTCGTCACGCTTCTCACCGCCCTCGAGGTGACCACGGTCGACCTAGCCGTCGTCGCAGGCATCGTCGTGGCGGTGGCGGTCATCGCGGCGCTCTGGTATTATGTGATGACCCAAGAGGACGCATACCTCTGACCGTCGAGGCGTATCGGGCGAGAGAGCGATGGCGAGCTACTTCAGCGCTCTTGCGGCCGCATTCGGTTCGTCCTTCGCCTTCGCAACCTTGTACGCGGCGTAGTACGCGATCGGTATCAACGCGATCACCGGGAGCTGGGCGATGAGCAGCACGAAGAGCACGTAGTCGCCAAGGTTGAGCGCGCCGAGGAAGATCGACGCGATGCCGGCGAGGATCATCGATAGCGCCCAGCTGAGCAGGTACACCGAGAAGCGGCGGTTGATCGCGTCCGCCTCCTGCTCGGTGAGCTTCTTGACGAACTTCGGCTGGAACGGGCGGTAGTTGTCCTTGCTCGTCAGCTCGCCCTTGATCACCGCCCGGCTCGCGATCCCCACGATGACCCCAACCCAGATCATGACGATGCCGATGACGATGCCAAAGGCGAGCGAGGCGGACTGGTCCATGCTCTCTCCCCGGTAGTATCCGGGGAGCGTAAGAGCGTTTTGGCTCCATGGCACTTCTAATATACCGGCCAGGGGCTAGTCGGCACGATGGACGCCCTGGTGCTCGCGATGATCGTCATCGTGGTCATCGTTCTGGCCACCATCTTCGCCTTCACGAATGGCTACAATGACACCGCCGCCTCGGTCGGGACGCTGATAGCGAGCGGCGCGGCGACGCCTGAGAGCGCGGTCATCTACGCCTCCATAACCGGCCTTCTCGGCACGCTCCTCGGCGGCTCCGCCGTCGTGCTGACCATCACCAGTCTGGTGAGCGCGACCGGCGAGACGCTCGTGGTCGTCCTGCTCGCAGGCGTCGCCTCCGCCATTGTCTGGAACGTGGCGAGCTCGAAGGCCGGCCTGCCCTCTTCCAGCACGTTCGCCTTCGTCGGCGGCTTCATCGGGGCGGGCGTCGCCGCCGGGGGCATCGATTCGGTCCTCTGGGGGGTCCAGGAGCTCTTCTCCTCGTCGCCGCAGTTGGTCGGCGTGACGAAGGTCTTCATCTTCCTCATCGCCTCCGTCGCAATCGGCTTCGTTGGTGGCTTCCTCGCGATGAAGTTTTCCCGGGTCGCGCTGCGCAACGCGGACAAGTCCGTCAACAAGGGTATCAGACGGTGGCAGTGGGTGACGTCCGGCCTGCTGTCGTTCGCTCACGGCGCCAACGACCCGCAGAAGCAGATGACCATCATCGCCATGGCGATGTTCGGCGCCGGCTACGTGGCGACGATCGACGCCTCGTTTTGGATGAGGGCGCGCTGCGCCGTCGCCCTCGCCGTCGGCACGCTCGGCGGCGGCTGGAAGATTATGAGGACGATGGGCCGGGGCATCTACAAGATACGGCCGATACACTCGCTCGACGCTCAGGCGACCTCCGCCTTCTCGATCATCGTCTCGACGTTGGCCGGCGCTCCGATATCCTCCACCCAGGTAGTTTCCTCGGCGGTCATCGGCGTCGGCGCAGCGGAGAACGCGAGGATGGTGCAGTGGCGCGTCGGGCAGCAGATGATCGTCTCCTGGTTCATCACCATCCCGGTCACGATGGTCATCGCCGGCGCGGCGTTCATAGCCTTGAAGCTCCTTCTCTTGGGAGGATAGGAGATGGCGGAGAGCAAGCCGAAGGCCGAGAAGAAGACGCTAACCGAGCGAATATTCCCGACGAAGTTCGACTTCGAGGGGATGCTCCAAGAGCAGGCCGATGAGACGGCCAAGGGGGCGGCGGAGCTCGTGGAATGGCTCAAGGCCGGGGCGAGAGAAGAGCCAACCCGCTTGGCTGAGATCGAGCAGCGCGCCGACGACGTCCGGCATCTGATGGAGCACACGCTGCAGGAGGCGTTCTCGACGCCGTTCGATAGGCAGGACATGTACTCCATCTCGAGGCAGATGGACCAGATCGTGAACTTCTCGCTCTCCACGGCGATCGAGATGCGCGCCTTCAAGGTCGAGCCGGCCCCGCAGATGTTGGTCATGGCCGAGGCGCTGAGTACCGGCGCGAAGCTGTTGGTGCAGGGCATGGGCATGATGCACGACCACAGCGAGCACGCTCCGATGTTGATCAGGCAGGTCCGGGCGCAGGTGCACGTGATCGAGAACGCCTACATCGTCGCCATGGCCGAGCTGTTCGACCAGAACGACGCGATCCTGGCGATCAAGAACCGGGAGATCTACCACCACCTGAGGGACGCCGGCAGGAACATGGGGGCGACGGTCGACGTGCTGCACCGGATAATCGTCGCGCTGACCTAGAGCCCCCTATAGAGGTAGCAGGTGTCGTCGTCAGGAGGTTGGCACCGGCTTTACTGTCGTCATGGCTGAGTCGAGCATGACTGGACATTCTCACCACATTTCGGATCAGAGCGGAAACCGTCAATCCGCGAAATCTACAGCTCCGCAATCTAGCAAATTTAATGAGCAGGGCCTCTGAGTGTAATATCGGGCTTCCTGCCTCCCGGGGAGATTGGTCTGAAGAAGGTTCTGTTCGCTAGTGGATCCCTTGGTTTAGGGCCTGAGATCAGGGACATGCCTCTTGCTCAAGAGTGCGACAGGTTCAGACCAGATGCGGAATTGTGCCGGCCAATAGGCGAGCCATCAGCGATGATGCTGAGGGACGCGAAGGAGATCACAGGAGGGATGCCTTGATCGCGAAACCCTGTTCCGCCTGGCTTCTTGTTTCTCTGTTGACCGCAAGCTCAATCATCGTTGCCCTCCCTATCGATGCGCAGCCCGTCGCCAGCGATTGGGTCGTGACAGGGACACAGGTCATCGAGAACACGAGCGTCAACCTTGACGGGAATCTGACTATCGAAAGCGGCGGAAGTCTGACGCTCATCAACGTCAGACTGACCTTGAATCCCCAGGATGACAGTCAGACAGGGATCTTGGCAGATGAAGGCAGCTCATTCTTCGTCTACAACTGCAACATCAGCTCCGCTACGTCCTTCAGGTTCTTCTTCTCCATAGTGAACGCGACCTTCGTGATGAGAGGTGGTGAGCTGGAAGGGGCAGGGACCGGGACGCCGTGGGACACCGACGGTCTAAGGGTCCATGCGAACGGTGCGATCGTCGAGGGCGTGTTCATTCACAACGGCTGGGGCATAAGACTCGATTCAGCCCACAGTTCGAAGGTGATGAATTGCACTCTAGAAACGGACTATGGTATATGTCTACCGCATTCCCAGAATGAGCGGGACGTCCCAAGCTACAACCTCATCCTTGGCAACACAATACTCCACCCAACAGATTTTGGCATAATGACGAGCGGTCACGACGACGTATATGCCAATAACACGGTGATAGACACCGAGGGTGGAGCCTCCATTTGGTCTGGTTCGGGTTATAACAATCTCATAACTGGCAATCATATCGTGATAGAACACACGTTCGATGTATGGGGGGCGATAGCGCTGTGGGGCAAGTCCTACAACAATACGGTTCGAGGGAACCACATCAAGTACGACCATCCCCCTGATCGGAGGTCGCCTCTCACCGGCATTGAGGTACGCTACTCATCATATAACTGCATCGAAGACAACGCGATCTTCGGTGCACAGATTGGCGTCATGGTCTTCTATTCCTACAGCAACGTCGTCGTTTTCAACGAGATCACCAATGTGACCTATGGCACGGCCGGAACGGACAACCTCTACATTCCCTCATGCGACGCCATACAACTCTATCACGCGAGTGGCAATTTCATCGGCGGTAATAATCTATCTTCTGTCGATAATAATGCAATTCTTCTATGGGAGAATTCCACGAACAACACGATTCAAGCGAATGTGGTCGACAAAGCCTACGACGGGATCATGTTACATTACTCTTCGGACAACAACACGATCGTCAACAACGCTCTTTCAGGGATCGTTTCCTGGAGTGTGGTGCTGGACGAATGTTCGGGGAATGTGCTGCACGGTAACAACTTTGAGGACCCTCACGTTAAAGCTCTAGACAACGGCAGGAATAACTGGAATTCCTCTTTGGAGGGCAACTACTGGGGAGACTATGGAGGGATCGATAGTGATGGCGATGGCATAGGGGACGACCCCTACAGCATTC
>JAJRAL010000196.1 GCA_028679935.1 Methanomassiliicoccales archaeon
ACCGACTTCACCGCGCTCTTCATCGCCGCCCTGGTGGGAGGCGTCGGCGAGGGGGCGTTCATGGCCTCCTGGAACGCGCTCATCGCGGACATGACGACGACCGAGAACCGGGAGGAGGCGTTCGTCATGTCGTTCATCCTGAATGGCACCTTCACCGCCTTCGGCGCGGCGCTGCCGGTCCTGCTCCCTCTCGCCTCGCAGGTGCTTGGCATAACTCTCCTGCAAGCTCACGCCGGGACGTTCCTAATCCTCACGGTGCTCAACTTCATCCCGCCCCTGGTCATGAGGCGGGTGCTGCGCGACTTCGAGGAGAGCCGCGAGCAACTCGACGGGATCAAGAAGGGCAAGAACATGGGGCGGATCATCCGCTTCTCCCTCTGCAACGCGCTCATCGGCCTGGGGGCGGGGCTGATCATACCGCTCATCCCGACGTGGCTCTGGCTCAAGTACTCCGTCCCCGACAGCCTGAGCGGGCCGCTGCTCGCCGTTGCGGGTATCTCCATCGCCATGGCCGCCTTCCTCTCCGTTCGACTCGGCAGGAAGGTCGGAGCGGTCAGAGCGATCGTCATCTGCCAGGGCGCGTCCACGATATTCATGGTCCTCATCCCGCTCATGCCTGGAGCGTTCCTCGCTTCGATGACCTACCTCGTGCGGGCGATGCTGATGAACATGGCCGGGCCGCTCGGCGACGCCTACATGATGGGCATCATCTCGAAGGAAGAGCGGGGGCTAGCGAGCGCGATCAACAACATCGTCTGGCGCCTGCCGAACAGCGTGACCACCGTGATAGGAGGGGCGATGCTCGCCGCTGGCATCTACGATCTGCCGTTCTACATGGCGGCGGTGTTCTACATCGTCTCGATCAGCTCGTTCTTCTTCCTCTTCAAGGACATCAAGCCGAAGGACTAGGGACGGTACTCCTTGACCCTCTCCGCGAACTCCGCTAGCCTCTGCTGCACGATGTAGTTCACCGTACCCTCGTCGAAGGACCCGTCCTTGTTCCTCTCGCCCGCCTTCTCGCCGGTGAGGACCTCGATGCCCTCGTTGATCGTCTTCACCGGGTAGATGTGGAACTTGCCCTTCTTGATCGTCTCGAGTACCTCGGCCTTGAGCATCAGGTTCTGGACGTTGCTCTCAGGGATCATCACGCCCTGCTTCCCGGTGAGGCCGCTCAGCTTGCAGATCTCGAAGAAGCCCTCGATCTTCTCGTTGACGCCGCCGATCGCCTGCACCTCGCCCTTCTGGTTGACACTGCCAGTGACCGCGAGGTACTGTTTGATCGGTTTGCCCGAGAGGGCGGATATGATCGAGTAGAGCTCGGTCGACGAGGCCGAGTCGCCGTCGACGCCGGAGTACGATTGCTCGAAGACGAGCTTCGCCGTGAGCGAGAGCGGTCTATCGCCTGCATACGTGCCGTTGAGGTAGCCGCCGAGTATCAGGACGCCTTTGTGGTGGGTCGGGCCGCTCATCTGCGCCTCGCGCTCTATGTCTATCACGCCGTCCTTGCCAGGGCCCACGCTCGCCGTGATCCTCGAGGGATGGCCAAAGGCGTAGTCGCCGAGCCCGATGACGGAGAGCCCGTTCACCTGTCCGACCTTCTCGCCTTCCGTCGCGAGAAGGATGATGCCGCGGTCGACCATCTCCTGCATCTTCGTCTGGATCAGGTTCGACCGGTAGATGCGCTCCTCGATGGTCTTGATCATATGCTCGCGTGAGATCTCTTTCGCCCCGTCATCCTTGGCGTAGAAGTTCGCCTCGCGGACCACGTTGGCGATCTCCGCGAACTGGGTGCTCAGCTTGGTCTGGTCCTCGACCATACGCGAGGAGAGCTCGATCACTTCGCAGAGTGCACCGGAGTCAAGGTGGAGCAGGTTCTCCTTGATGCAGAGCATGCAGACGAACGAGGCGTAGTTCTCCGTATTCGCCTTGTTGCGCGGCATCGTCGTATCGAAGTCCGCCTTGACCTTGAATATCTCGCGGAAATCCTTGTCCGCAGAGTAGAGGACCTGATAGGCGTAAGGCTCGCCGATGATTACGACCTTCGCGGTGAAGGGGATCGGCTCGGGCCGGATCGAGCGGGTGACCATGACGCCCATGCGCGCCATCTGCTCTTCGATCTCCAGATTGCCCGACGTCAGGGTCTGCTTGAGCGACATCCAAGTCAATCCATCCATGAACAGCCCCTCGACCGGGACGACGAGGAATCCTCCGTTCGCTCGGTGCGCCGCCCCCGGCTTGATCATGGTGTAGTCGGTGAACAGCGCGCCGAACTTTGCCTCCCTCTCCATCGCGCCGAAGAGGCGGAAGTAGGTCGGGTTGAGCTCCATCTCGACCGGCGCGCCCTCCTGCTTGGAGTTGTCCACAATCAGGTTCACCTGGTAGTTCTTGACCGGCGATTCGACGTCGATCGGGATCCCCATCGGCCCCTCGACCTTCCGGCCGCCCTGAACGATCATCGGCACGTTGATCAGGATGTCCTCCGTGACCTCGTTGAGGTAGTCGATTACCTTCGGCACGTCCTTGAACGTCTGCCGCAGGAAGGCGAGGCGCGGCTCAAGGACGAACGTCGCCACCTCGCGGTTCAGCTTCGTAATCTTCTCCTCCGCCTGCTTTTCGAGGTCCCGCAGCTGGATGAACATCTTCTGGACCTCCTGCTGGAGCGTGTCCCGTCTGGCGTCGATTTGCTTGCGTGCCTTCTGCGGCATCTGCGCCAGTAGCTCGTCGGTGATCGGTTTTCCGTCGATGACGGGGACGAGGGCGAGGCCCGCCGGCGACTGCAGGAGCTGGAACCCAGCATCGGCGTTCATCTTGTTCATCTTGGCCATGTGCTCCTGCCGCGCGTCCTCGGTCGACTTCAACGCCGCGGTCCTCCTTTGCACGTAGTCGGTCGATTCGAATGCGTCCTGGAGGGCCTTCGGCAGCCCTCCCACGAACCTCTCCATCTCGCTCTTCAGCACACTGCCCTTCCCGGGCGGCAGTTCAAGAGCCTTCGGCCGGGTGGCATCCTTGAAGTTGTTCACGTAGCACCAGTCCGACGGGACGGGCATCTTCTTAGCCAGCTGCTTGATGTACGCGCTGGTGGCGGTCTTCCTTCCTGTGCCCGGTTGCCCGGAGACGAAGATGTTGAAGCCCTTGTCCCTGATCCTGAGGCCGAACTGCAGAGCCTTGACCGCCCGGTCCTGACCGATGATCTCCTTGAGCGGTTCTAGTTCGGATGTTGACTTGCACTTGAAATCTAGCTCTGGACAGAAATTGCGCGCCTGATCGAACTTGAGTTCCTTAGGTTCCTTCGCCATCGGATTCCCTCGCGTCGATTCGATTCGAGCAGGCCGTACTTAAGGAGACCGTCGCCCACTGTCCAGTCTTTCCGCAGCATGCCCCTTCCTAGGTTTTCGGCTTGGTCTTCACGAAGGTCCCGGAGCGCAATTCCCTGAAGGCGAGATCGACCTCTTCCTGGGTGTTCATGACGACGGGCCCGCCCCACGCGACCGGTTCCATCAGCGGCTTCCCTGAAGCGAGAATGAAGCGCATCCCCTTCTCGCCGCCGATCGCCTCGATCTCGTCGCCCTTTCCGAAGATGGCCACCTGCCCGGTCTCGACCGATACCGCGTCGTCCGCCCCGAACTCCCCGTCGCCGCGGAAGACGTAGGCGAAGCAGTTCCAGGTCGGATCGACGTCATGCCGGAAGCGCTTCATCGGGCCGAGCTCCACGTCGAGGAACTCGACCGGCTGCACCAGATCCGTCACCGGGCCTACGACCCCCCCGAGCTTTCCGGCGACGACCTTGACGGCGACGCCGTCCTCGGGCTTGACCTCGGGTATGTCCTCTTTCTTGATCCCTCGATAGCGGGGGTCCATCATCTTGTTCTTCTTCGGCAGGTTCACCCAGAGCTGGAATCCCTGCATGAACCCCTCGTGCCTCTCGGGCGTCTCCTGATGCAGTATCCCCGAGCCGGCCGTCATCCACTGGACGTCCCCGGATGCGATCCTCCCCTTGTTGCCCAGGGAGTCCTGATGGTTCATCACGCCCGAGATCATGTATGTCACCGTCTCCATGCCGCGGTGGGGGTGCAGCGGGAACCCGGCCATGTAGTCATCGGGATTCGAGGAGTGGATGTCGTCGAGCATGAGGAACGGGTCGGTGAGCTTGATGTCAGAATTGCCAATGGCCCTGTAGATCCTCACCCCGGCCCCGTCGGTCGTGGGATGTCCGTCGAGGACCCGAGAGACACTCCTTGAGCGGTTCATGAGCGACGCTTGCGAGCTACTTGCCTTAAAGAATGCCGATGGGTGATAGAAACGCGCCATCGAGTGGACGGACGCGGTTAGTGTTTCGCTCTCTCGCCTTCGAGGTCCGACTCGATCTTGTTCATGAACTTCCAGATCGCAACCAGGGCGACTCCAGCGGCAACGATCTCGACGATTCCGGTCAGCACGTCGGCTCCGATCATGGCGCCGCCTCCGCGCGGTAGAGGCAGGGCGTACGCACGCCGGCGCAGTCCGCGACGACGTTGGTCGGCTCCTGCACGGAACCGAGGTTCACGGTGTTCCTGGCCGCATCGCGGCTCCGGGCGTTCACGAACTGTGCATCGTATATCAAGGCGTTGGGGATCATTCTTCTTTCCTCCTATTCTTCTCAACCTGTGGTCAGGCTACTTCCGGGATGCGGGCACAAGTGGCCGGTCTTCGGCCACTCCCCGCTTCCTTGAACAGGAGAATCCCCCCGGAGGTATCCGGTTTTGACCGCTCCACGGCGGTTGCGAAGTCGAACGCGACGATTTGCAGCGCGCGCATATGGATTGCTTCGTTCCCGCTCTGCGCCGGGGTAAAGGTTTATTACTAGTTCGAGGGCGATTCACCAGGGATGACGCCCTACGAGGCACGGTTCGAGGTCGTGCACGACTGCCCCTATTCCGCCCTGACGGCCAGGCATCCCAAGGCGAGCATCGTGATATGGTGCAACTCCCGGACCCACATCGTGGAGGTCGCATCCGATAGCGAGGAGACGCTCGACAACGTCGAGGCGGAGTGCAAGCGCCTGGGCCACGAGCACCTCGGCGAGGAGAAGGGCGGCAACGTCAGGCTGTTCATGAGGCCGTGTGACTGCGTCGTCGGCGAGTCGATCCATTACCTGATCGACGATGCCGGCTGCTATTTCCTGCCGCCCGCGGTCTTTGCCGGAGGAAAGGAGCACTACCATATCCTCGCGGAGAGCAAGGAGGACATCAACGAGCTCGTCCGCCTGATCGAGAAGGACAAGGGGAAGGTCGAGCTGGTCTCGATGCAACCTCTGTGCCTGCGCGGCATGACGGGGGAGCAGATGGTGTCGGCGACCAGCCTTCTCGCGGGCATGTCTGAGAGGCAGGTCAAGGCGCTCACCGATGCGCTCCGCGAGGGGTACTTCGACGAGCCCGCGAAGGTGGACATCGATCATCTGGCGAAGAACCTCGGCGTTTCGAGGTCGACGTTCGCGGAGCACCTGCGCAAGGGCGAGGCTAAGGTCATGCGCAACCTCTACCCCGTCATCAAGATGGCCGACGAGACCGGCCGCCGGGGAAAAGGAGACTACTGCTGAGCCTCGACCGCCGAGGGCATCACGCCCGGGTTGAGCAGCCCCTTCGGATCGAAGACGCTCTTCACCCTATCGAACAGCTCCAGCACGGGTCTTCCGAACTCCTTGTCCGCATACCTCAGCCTTAACCGTCCCGAACCGTGCTCCGCCGTCACCGTCCCCCCGAAGGAGAGGGCGATGCGGACGCACTCGTCCCCCAATCTCTGGACGAGCTTTACTTGATCCGCGATGGGGATCGGCAAGCGGAAGTGGAGATTGCCTTCGCCCGCGTGGCCATATACCACTGGCTTCAGGTTCTCGTCTCGGAAGACATCGAGGACCTTCATCGAGAAATCCAAGAGCCGGTCTGGCGGCACGGCGAGGTCCTCCACGAACGGCGGCACGACCGTCGTCGGCGTTTCTATGTTCTTCTTTATCTGGAGGAGCATCGCTTCCCTGACCTTCCAGGCGTTCAGAGCCTCATCCTCTGTGCCTAACTTGCGCACCTCCAAGCCTGAGCGGATCGCCTCATCCGTCGCCAACTCGACGCCTTCCTCAACATCTTCGTCGAACTCGACCATCAGCACCGCCTGCGCGTCCGAGACGACATCGATACCTGCGCGCCTCATCTGGTCTAGTCCAATTGCGTCCATCAGCTCCAACGCGGACGGTCGGAGGGGCCTTATCCGAAGCCCGGCCTCGATCGCATCCTCGAGCGAGCCGGCGAAGACCAGGAGGAGCGCCCGTTCCTTCGGAAGAGGAATCGTTCGGAGTTCGACCTCCGTGATCAGACCGAGAGTGCCGACCGAGCCGCACAGCAGGTGGGCTGCTATCTCGCCAGGTTCATCGCGTCCGAAGAGCGCGCCGAGGTTGTAGCCGCTGCTGGACTTCAACCCTTTGCGCCTGGCCACGAACGACGACACGTCCCGGTCGGATCGTGCCTCGTCCCGCAGCCCTTCGATCGCCCTCTCCATCTCCATCGGCGGCTTCCGCGTGTCGACCATACCGAAGGCGGGACAGAAGAACCTCGCGGAGACGAGCCAGCGGTCTACGCTCCCATACTTCAGGCCGCGCAGGCCCGATGCCTTCGTGGCCACGTTGCCGCCGATGGTGCAGAACGTCCTCGAGCTGGGATCATAGGCGAGGATCCGCCCCTTCTTCCGCAGCGCTTCGTCGACCTGCGCGTGGATTGCCCCGGCCCCCGTCCTGACCGTTTCCGCGACGTCGGCCGAGACATGGTTGAGCTTGAGCATCGCAGCGATCATCCCGGTCCCGACCGCGGAGCCGGATTGGTTGCTTCCAGCCCCCCTCGGGGTGATTGGAACACCGCTTCTCGCGGCATATGCGAACAAGGGCTCGACGTCCGGCTCATCATCGGGTATGGCCACGCAACTGGGCTCGATGCGCAGCCCGCTCATGTCCTTCGAGTAGGGCGCGATCGATCTCCGGTCCTTCAGGACCCTACCCCTGAACCCGGGCACCCTAGGCTCCCCTCACCTTCACCTGACGAGGGTCGGTCGCCTTGATGATCGCGCTCACCGAGTCTTGGTTGAAACCCTTGAATCCCTGCCGGCGCTCGATCAGCTCGAGGTGGCTCCCGATCGTCCCTTCCCTTTGCAGCCGCTCCGCGGCCTCGGTCGTCAAGCTTCCCTCCCGCTCGGCCCTCTCAATCCTTCCGTGCTCTGCCCTCCAGTTCTCGCCTTCGGTGAACGCCTGCTTGAGGAACGGAAGGTCGGAGAACGGGTCCATGACGCGGATCCCACGTCCCTCGAACTGGGCCCTACCACGGTCGAGGTCGAATCTCAGAGCGACGTGATGCAATCCCGCCTGGAACGCGCTTTCGCCATGCAGAGCGACCCAAAGGCCGACCGTCCCCATCTTCCCGCCGTCCTCGAGCCCATTGGAAGCAAAGTCGACATTCTTCTCTTTGGGGCGCAGGTCGACGTCGGCGAAGACGACGTGTCCGGACTCCTCGTTCTCGAGCACCTGGGCGCCCCAGCCTGCCTTGTCACCGGCGTAGAAGCGCTCCCTTTGCTCCAGGCCGAGAAGTCTCATGACCCTAATCAGCCTCTTGAAAGCGGGCCTCGACGAGCGGAACGTGACGTGGTCCAGGTTCGCGAGCCCGAGGCCGAGCTCGTCCTGGACCTCCAGTTGCTGCCTCGCGGCGGAGTTCCTCGAAAGCCAATATGAGATTTCGGTCCTGAAGAAGGCGTCAGCGAGCCTCGGCACGCCCAGTCTCGCCGCGGCCGAGGATATCGTCTCCTCAAGGTCCGAGAACGCCTTCTCCTGTGAATGGAATTCCCTCTCCCGTTCCTCGAACCTTCTCAGCGCGTCCTCGTACGCGCCGGCATCGTGCACCTCGGGGGAATCGAAGCCAGCAAAGCCCCTTCGCTCGATCGCGAGCACCCTGAGCTCTTCCTCATCGAGCACCGTTGCCTTCCTGAACGCCGAGTTCGGCTCGCCTTCGGCTGCGTCGTCGAGCGACCACTCCCGGCGAAACGCGTCGATATTCCAGACCTTCAGGCCGAGTTCGGGCGTCCCGTCACCGATGACTAGCGGGAATAGCGCGGTGCCATCCGCCCGGTAGACCTTGGACCTCCCGACAGTCCGGAGGCCGTGCGCCTGGACCGCCTTCCTGTCGGCGATTCCCACCGGCACCCGCACGTGGTCGACCCAATCGTAGAGCCTTGTGCCGGTCGCGTCCTCGATTCTCTTGGACATGTCGTATAGCGCATCGCTCTTGTCGAGGAACCAGTCAACCAATTGATGTAGATGGTTCTCCGCCTCGGGGTTCAGACTCCAATCGAACGGCTCGACCATCGGTCGCACCGGAGAATGGTCTGAGCCCGGACTACTTCAATCTTGAGGGCTCGCGCAGCGTCACTTCTCGGCGAGTACCGCTTCGAACCCGCCTTGGCTCCAAATTCGCCTCGCGTTTCGGAACCCGGCTTCATTGAGCATCTGGACCCAGGGCCGGTCGGCGCGTTCGGCGACGACGATAGCTCCGCCCTTCGGCAGCGAACCTTTCAATCGCGATAGGGTCTCGACGGTCCTTTGCCTTCTCAGCCATTTCAATCCGAATTCCTC
>JAJRAL010000045.1 GCA_028679935.1 Methanomassiliicoccales archaeon
GGAACACCGCTTTCCCGTCGCCGTCCCCGTCCGGGGCTAGTCCGGAGCGCGTCCAGTCGGGGTGCTGGTAACGGTGGAACACTCTCTCCGGATGGGGCATAAGACCCATGACGTTGCCCTCCTTGTTGCAAATCCCGGCGATGCTGGAGACCGAGCCGTTCGGCGTCCAAGGATAGCCGGCGTAGTTGCCGTTCGGATCCACGTAGCGGAACACGACCTGGTCGTTCTTCTCCAATTCCTCGACCAGCTTCATCTCCCTTTCCTGCTCGAACATCAGCTTGCCCTCGGCGTGGGCGCAGGGGACGAGGAGTACTTTGCCTTTCGGTACGGCCGAGGTGAAGAGGCAGCTGCCCTTGTTCTCGTGCTTCAGCAGCGTCGGGATGCACTCAAACCTGCCGGACGAGTTCATGTACAGCGCGGCCTGAGGCTCGGCGCTCATTACGGTGCCGAAGGCGGGCAGGAATCCTAGCTCGACGAGGATCTGGAAGCCGTTGCATATCCCTAGGATGGGACGTCCGGAGTTGACGAACTCCTTTAGGTCCCTCGATAGCGAGGAGCGCATCCTCGCGGCGAAGATCGCGCCCGCGCGGACGTAGTCCCCGGCGGAGAAACCGCCTGGAAGCACGAGGATATCATAGTCGCCGAGGTTGCGACGCATCTCCTTCGGGCAGGTATGGATGAGCTGCTTCAGGTGCACCATTTCCGGCGCGGCACCGACCAGCCGGAAGGCGTTCGCGGTCTCTTCCTCGCAGTTCGTGCCCTCGATCCGGAGCACACAGATCTTGACGCTTCTGGTCATCCGAGCAGCCTCCACAGCGGCTCGGACCAGGCCTTGCGGAGCACGCCGACCTCGACGTCCACCAGCACGTCCTTGTCCTCAATGACCAACATCTTGCCGCCGACGGCCCCGATGCGGGTCGCGGGGGCCTGCATCTTCTGCAGCCACTCCTCCTCCCGGCGTTTCTCGACCTCGACCAACCAGCGTGAGTTCGACTCGGAGAAGAGCTTGACGGCGGCGGGCATCGGTCCCATCACGCTCAGGTCGACGTTCGCGCCGACATCCCCGCCGATGCACATCTCCGAGAGGCAAACGGCCAGGCCGCCATCGGAAACGTCGTGGCAGCTCCTGACGACGCCTCGGTCGATCATGTCGCGCACATAGCACATGCCCTTGGAGAGGGCTCCAATGTCGGAGCCAGGCACTTCGCCTCCCGTTCCGCCCAGCCTCCGGAAGAAGGCAGAGCCGTTCATCTCGCGCTTCGTCTCTCCGACGATGTAGAGGGCGTTGCCCTCCGCCTTGAGGTCCGTCGTGACGCACTTGCGGATGTCGGGCACTATCCCGCATCCCAGGACGGTCGCGGTCGGCAGGCACGCCCCGCGCGAGGTCTCGTTGTAGAAGCTGACGTTGCCAGACGGGACGGCGAGGTTGAGGCCGGACGCGACGTCGCCTATCCCTTTGACCGCTTCCCTGAACTCGCCCAGCCGCTCCGGCTTCTCGGGGTTCCCGAAGTTCAGGCAGTCGGTCAGCGAGTGCGCTATGCCCCCTACTGCGGAGATGTTCCGGCATACCTCGTCCACCGAGGTCTGCCCGCCCTTGTATGGGTCGAGATACGTGAACCAGGGATTGACGCCGACCGCGATCGCGAGCCCGCGCCAGGAGTCAGGAAGAGGCTTGATGACCGTCGCGTCGCCCGGACCCCTCATGCCGAGCTTGCCCTGCAGCGGCTTGATGACGGTGCTCCCGCGGACCTCGTGGTCGTAGAGCCTTACCACCCACTCCTTCGAGGCGATGTTCGGGTCGGAGAGGAGCTTGAGCAGCGGCTCGGTGAGGTCCCTCGGCAGCTCTGGCATCACTTCCTGGACCAGCTCCGGCGGGGGAACGAGGCAGGCCTGACGGCAGTACTCCGGCCCCTTAGTGAGGAAGTCCAGGTCCATCTCGAAGACCCTATTGCCCTGAAAGTCGAGCCGGACGATCTGCTCTTTGATCACCTTGCCGATGACGGTCGCCGGGACATCCCAGAGATCGAACACCTCCAGGATCGCCTTGACGCTCTTCTGCGGCGCGGCGAGCATCATCCTCTCCTGCGATTCGGACACCCAGATCTCCCATGGCGCCAGGCCGGTCTCCTTCAGCGGCACCTTGCTCAGGTCGACCTCCGCGCCGCATCCTCCGGCTAGGGCGATTTCCCCGACGACGCAGGAGAGCCCTCCCCCTCCCAGGTCCTTCATGCCGTGGATCAGCTTTCTGTAGTTCACCTCGAGGCAGGCGTGGATGGTCGGCTCTTTCATGATCGGGTCGCCGAGCTGCACCGCTCCTCTCGACTCCTCCTCCGATGCGGCGGTCAGTTCCGCCGATGCGAACGTGACACCATGGATTCCATCGCGGCCCGTTCTGCCTCCGACCAGTATCAGGACATCGCCGACTCCGCCGACGGCGTTCTTGACAATGTCGGAGCGCTTGGCGATTCCAATGCAGCCCACGTTGACGATGCAGTTGCCGACGTAGCGCTCGTCGAAATAGACGCCTCCGGCGACGCACGGAATTCCGATACGGTTCCCGTAGTCCCGGATACCGGCGACCACCCCGCCCATGAGGTACTTCGGATGCTTGGCACCGGCGGGTACCTCGCCCATGTAGTCGATCGGCCCGAAGAAGAGCGGGTCGACCAGGGCGATCGGCTGAGCGCCCATGCAGAGCACGTCCCTGACTATGCCCCCGATCCCTGTCGCGGCGCCGCCATATGGCTCGATCGCCGACGGGTGGTTGTGGCTCTCGATCCTCAATGCGTAGGCGTGCTCTTCGTCGAAGGCCATCACTCCCGCGTCTCCCTTGAGCAGGACGTCGGGATGATGGATGTTGAAAATATGATCGCGGAGGAAGCGCTTGGACGACTTGTAGCAGCAATGTTCGCTCCACGCCTGCCCGAGCGACTGGAGCTCGACGTCGGTCGGCCTTCTCATCTTGGCGGCAAAGTACCGCTGGATGCTCTTCATTTCGTCAAGGCTGAGGTTCAGGGAGAGGGCCTTGCTGATCTCCACCAGCTCCTCGTCCTTCGCCGCCAGAACATCGATATCGGATAGCTCGAATCCTTCGGGCCGCCTGGTCATCAGGGCCTGGACCGACATGCACTCACCTGACGCGGATGTTGAACTTCTGGATTACCGGATTGGCGAGCAATTTGCGGCACATCTCTTCCGCTTGGCGTCGGGCCTCCTCCGGCCCGGCCTCGAGCTCGATCTCGAAGACCTTCACCGTCTTGACGCTCTTGACCCCCTTGAAGCCGAGGAGCTCCAGTGCCTTCTTGGTGTTCTGCCCCTCAGGATCGGCCACCCCAGGCTTCAGCTCGATCCAAACCTCAGCTGTCACCACTGTCGCCACCTGACTGGAGAATCTCGCAATCGATACTTAACTGTTCGGCGGTGCGCGATTCCAGGGGTCGGGTGCGATTCGGGTCTAGATCGTTCCGCTCCCGGCAACCTGGAGAATGCCGCTAATGATGAACTCTACCGCGACGGCTGCCAGAAGCAGACCCATGATCCTCGAGAATGCCGCAGCGCCCATCCTCCCCATGCGGTCGAAGATTGGGGTCGAGTAGACGAGCAGAAGGTAGCTGATGGCCGCGGTGGCGAAGATCGCCGCGAAGACCTCGAGCACTTCGGCGGTCAAATCGGCCGAGGTCGTCGCGTAGGAGATGTAGATCATCACCGTGGTGATCGCGCCCGGCCCGGCGAAGAGCGGGATACCGAGCGGGACGATGCCGATCTCCTCCTTGGCGAGCAGGTCCTCTTCGTCCTGCTCGGTGATCTTCGTCCTGGTCCTCTGACCCTGCACCATCGAGAACGATATTGTGAACAGCAAGATGCCTCCCGCTATCTTGAACGCGGGGATGGTGATGCCGTACAACGCGAATATGTACTGGCCGAAGAGCGCGAACGCCATCAGGACGACGATGATGACGACGGTAATCTTGACGATGATGCGCTTTCTCAGGTCCTTGGAGTAGCCCTCGGTCACCGCCACGAAGAAGGGTATGTTGCCGATCGGATTGACGACCGCGAACACCGCCGCAAAGGCCGTTATCGCGAACTCGAGGGTCATTGCC
>JAJRAL010000165.1 GCA_028679935.1 Methanomassiliicoccales archaeon
CCCTACTTACATCAAAGGTGAATTAGTCAGGTGACATCATGAAAGGGACGGAGTCTTCGACTGAATCTCGGGGAATGAACGAGCCCGGACTGATCTATTCCGACGAGAAGGAGTCGACAGAGCTTTCCTTGTTCGTTAGGACCTCCGACGAGGAGATCAAGAAGTGGGACCGGAGCAGGATATTCGACGCTCTGATGAGAGAGACGACGATCAGCGAGGATGCTGCATCGATCGTTGCACGTGAAGTCGAGAAGCTGATAATCGAGCTGGAGCTCGACTTCGTAACCGCGCCGCTGATTCGTGAGCTGACGAACGCGAAGCTTGTCGAGTACGGCCTCGCGAAGGTTCGCAGGCAGCACACGCGCCTAGGGGTGCCTCTCTACGACGCGCGGCAGATCATCATGAATCCCAATAAGGAGAACGCGAACGTGCCGCACGGGCCGGAGGCGACAAACCTCACGCTCTCCGAGCGCATCAAGAAGGAGTTCGCTCTCCTAGAGGTCTTCACACAAGACATGGCCGACGCCCACATGCGCGGTGACATCCACCTGCACGACCTGGGAATGGTCGACCGCCCATACTGCTCCGGGCAGAGCATCGAATACGTCAAGAAGTTTGGGCTGAACCTGCCGAACGCGATATCGATCGCCAAGCCGGCGAAGCATCCGGAAGTGCTCATCGAGCAGATCATCAAGTTCTCCGCCGCGCTACAGGGACACTTCGCGGGCGCGATCGGCTGGGACGCGGTGAACCTCTTCCTCGCGCCCTATCTCGAGAACGTCGACGACAAGCGCATGAAGCAACTAGCCCAGATCCTGATCTACGAGTTCGCGCAGCAAGCGGTCGCCCGCGGCGGTCAGTCGATATTCAGCGACCTCAACCTCTACTGGGAGATACCGGACCATTTCATCGGCGTGCCGGCGATCGGACCGAAGGGCGAGTTCACCGGCGCGAATTACGAGGATTACCTCGAGGAAGGGCAGCGCTTCGTGAGCGCGCTCTTTGATGTCTATCTCGAAGGCGACGCTCTCGGACGGCCGTTCTTCTTCCCCAAGCCGAACGTGCACATGACGGAGAAGTTCTTCAAGACCGAGGGGCACGAGGAGTTCCTGCAGAAGATCTCTCAGGTGGCGACGGAGAAGGGCAACACGTACTTCGTCTTCGACCGCGGGAACACCGCCAAGATCAGCGAGTGCTGCCGCCTCGCCTTCCAGCTCGACAAGAAGGACCTCGAGGACGCCAAGACGCCGTGGAAGATGCGCTACTCTGCGATGCAGAACGTGACGATCAACCTGCCGCGCATAGCGTATGAGGCGCACCAGGACGACGCGAGGCTCTTCGACATCATCAGGGAGAGGCTGGAGATCGTCGCCCAGGCGCATGTTCAAAAGAAGGAGTTCATCACGAAGTTGCTCGGCATGGGCAAGCAGGGACCGCTATCGCTGCTGACGATGAACCTCGACGGCGAGCCGTACTACCGGCTGCAGAGGGCGTCCTTCCTCGTCGGCATGGTCGGATTGAACGAGCTGGTGCAGTACCACACCGGCACGCAGATGCACGAATCGAAGGACGCGGTCAAGTTCGGCCTGAAGGTCATGGCGGTGATGAGGAAGAACGCGGAGGAGCTCGGAAGGGAGTACGGCGTCAAGATGCCGCTGGAACAGACCCCCGCCGAATCGACCGCCTACCGCTTCGCTCGGCTCGACATGAAGTACTATCCATTGCAGGCACCGACGGTCATCCGGGGCAACAAGTCGACCGGCGAGGTCTACTACACGAACTCGACGTACATGAACGTCGGAGCGCAGATCAGCGCAATCGAGCGCGTGAAGCAGGAGGGCATGTTCCACCCACTGATCGAGGCAGGTTCGCTCACGCACGTCTGGCTTGGCGAGCACAAGCCCCCAGCGGAGAGCATCGCCTCCTTCGTTAGGAAGACGTTCGAGACGACGCAGAACGCGCAGATCGCCTTCAGCCCGGAGTTCACCTCCTGCCTCGACTGCGGCAGGACGACGAGGGGACTGAGCGCCACCTGCCCGATCTGCCAATCGCCGAACGTCGAAGGGATCACGAGGGTCACCGGCTTCTTCTCCAAGACGAACAGCTGGAACAAGGGCAAGCTCGGCGAGCTCAAGGACAGGGTCCGGAACAACATCTCATGAGCTGGACTCGCCCCTCCAAACCCTCTCCAATCCTCCATCCCAAGTCGCCTCACCGGCCCGGAATGATAGCCGAACGCTTCTTAACAATCTTTAAATATGGCATGGAAAGTGTGATAGACCTTGACACGGTCGGAACGGTGAGAGAAGAGTGACAAGGGTACAGGTCAGCAAGCACGTGCTCGTGAATGTGAGACGCCGCAGCCTATGCGACAACTGCCTCGAGGTTGGCTGCGTCGATCCGAGGCGCAACCGCGTGACCGAGTGCGACGGCCACGTCGCCCCGTTCTACGTCTTCAAGAAGTGCCCCCGCTGCGGCAAGGTGTATGAGCTGTTCTCCAACATCACGTCGCTCGATTACGACATCTGCCCGGAGTGCAATCGTTCGGAAAGGCACGCCTAGAGAAGCCGCGGCCCGATCAGCTGCCAGATTATCAGGAAGAACACGGTTATGGCGAGCAGGTAGGTCAGCGCC
>JAJRAL010000082.1 GCA_028679935.1 Methanomassiliicoccales archaeon
ATGATCGCCGCAAGAACTTCTACAGGAATTCGGGTAAACCGCTCTCAAGGATCATCAGCATCGAATATCTCGGCCAGTGTGTGACCACGATCATCAACAAGGATTCGAGACTCGCTCGATCTACTCCGACGACCATCATCAAAAAGCATTATGACAAAACCTTCACTGACAAGATCACTCCGGATGTGTACCTTCTCTGCGCGCAGGCGACACGCAAGATTGAGGCAAGCCTCCGGCGCGACATCCCAGGAATCACCGAGAAAGAGAGATATCATCTGAAGTTCCACGTTGTATGGTCAGCTGTAACCTTACTCATGGGAAAGGTCGACTATGGGCTGGACGATCTGAAGCGTGTTGATGAAGCACAAGTCGATGACGACCTTGTCGATCGCGCTGCCAAGATCGTTGGAAAGACGTCAGCGACCTATAGGAACAACGACAAATCAGTCGAGGAGACCTCGAAAGACCAACACTTCGCGGAGGCGCTTCGCAGCGAGCTTGAGCAGGCACTTGCCGTCGGGGTGGCATAATGACGCTGAGCTGGTCTTCGCTCTCCTGGTGAGAATACATCCAGTAGTTGTCTTCTCTATCTTCGCGCCCGCATGGAACTTGGAGCTCAAGGCAATGAAAGCGAATTCCTTTCGGGCATCCTTGCCCGCCTCCTTCGATTCCGACCCGAGCAGAACAACTGCTTATTGCGGAACGGCTATTCGAGTCACGATCATACCGAGGAATAGGCCATGATGTTCGTTTCGATGCTGACCAGGCGATTGAGAGAGGGCAAGACGTACGACGATTTCAGGAAAGCCTGGTACCACACCGTTGGCTTCGGGACCAAGTCAAAGCTCTACACGGCAATCAACGCTTTTGACCCGAAGGAGATAATCGTCATCGGAATCGGCGAGATAGGGCCCGGCCAGGACCCACTCAAGATACTGAGGATTGATGTGAAGCAAAGGCTGGACCATCCGCTCGAAGCGGTTATCGAGCCGAAGATTGGAAGGACGTTCGGGATCATGGTTTCCGAGGACGACTTCTCGCCGTCGGGCGAGATGGAGTACAAGCCGGCGTCCATCAACGGAAAGGAGACCGACTTCAATGAGATCGCCCAGGGACTGGCGTTAGCTCAGAAGCTGATCGCTCAGGCCTCGGCGGAGCGGGACGAGGAGAGGAAGAAACGAGGCCTCTAGCATGGAACGGCTACGACCGTTCCATGAGCTACCCGTTCGATGATCTCGATCGGCACACCGGCGCGGTACATCATCCGGCCGCAGGTTCTCCTCAGATCGTGGTTCGACACCCGATCCTTTCCCGCACGCTTGCCCACCGCGGAGATGATGTTACTGATCATGGTCTCCCCGTAAGGTCTCAGCTTGCCACCTCTTTCGAAGATCAGTAGCCGGTCTGGCACTTTCTGATCCGAGCCCTTCGCCGATGCCTTGGCCGCCAATCCGTCCCTGCACGTCAGATACCCCTGCAGGACGGCCTCCGTGTCGGGGTGCCAATCGAGCGTCCGGAACTTGCCCCCGTTGCGTCCCTTGCCATGAATCAGGACCGTGCTGACGCGCCCCTTAGCGAAGCTCTTGATCGTAAGCCTCCTCACTTCGCACTTGCGCATCCCCAGGTCCAGATTGCAGTGCACCAGCATCTTCTCGGTCGGCGTCATGTCGCACTCAGACGTTCAAGGAGATGCTATAGACACCCCCGGCGCTCGCGCTGATCGTCTTGCTATCTTGGACCGGTCCAAGCCCGCCCCCCGTGCTAGTCGTCTGCACGGTCATCGTGTTCGAGCCGGTGTTGGACCAGCCGCACTCGATCGTCCAGGTCCCGGAGTAGCCCGAAGGCATGTCGCCTTCGCCCCTTTGCTCGCCATTGACATAGATGAAGTAGTGAACGGTCTCGGTGTCGTGGGTGGAATGGACGGTGACTAGCAACGTCGCATGGTTGTAAGGCACGAATAGCGCAAACAGAATGAGAGCGATGACAATAGCCGATATCGCTATGGTCAGACGAGTCCTTTCACGCTTCCTGATCGCCGCGATCTCGTCCGCGAAGTTCTTGCCGCATGAGCCACAGTTCGCCGCCCCTTGCGGGTTACTAGCTCCGCATGATGGGCAGACTGTGGTGGTCTGGGCGCCCTCAGGCCTTACAAAGACGAGCGAGGCACCGCATGTATCGCACGAATTGGCATCGTTCAGATTGACCTCGCCACACTTCGGACAGTTCTTCGTCACGACTCTCGTCCTGGTCCGGGAGAGCCGAGGTCGACTATAAAGTCTCGATTGCTCGGCGCACATCCTACTAGGACCTCGAAGTAGGTGAGTCATGCTCTAATGTCCGCCGCACCTGGGATTGCGACACTCCACCCGACCGACATATGGCCCCTTTGCATGATGAACGAATTGAGGGGTATGTTCCGTAAGTGGACTCCGGTTCATTATAGAAGAATCTCGCCTTTCCTTTGGAGAATCGGCCCCGGAGTGGTGCCCCGTTCCATCCGACCCGGCCGCGGAACGCCATGGAATTTCCTGCGTTCCATTTGCCAACTGTCCTGAAACCACCCTCCTGGAACGCATGGAACGCACTTCTCCCCTAAGAGAACTGGACAGGCAAGAAGCAGGGAAGACGGGAAGAGGAGACTAGAAAGGGTTTGAATGCTGGATGAGCAGAAAGGCCGTTATTAAAGTTCGAGCCGGATGGGGATCTGACAAATCCTCCCTTGTCCATTCACTTCCTGGCTAACCTCAAGAGTGCCCGTTTTCGGGCAAAGTAGGCTGGCTTGATACTTCGCATAGAGGTCCTCAGCGGCGCCTAAATCCTCGAGGTCTAGACCGAGATACTTCATCGTCGTTCGCGTGTCGGAGTGCCGCCCGGGATGAGAAAGGAGGTGAAAGTGTTTGGCGCTCAGAGACCAACCTCCCTAGCTTGCGAGAATATGCAAGATCTTGTAAATGTCGGCACTCGGAGGGAAGAACTGGATAATCGGCAACATCTCGCTTGTCATTTGGGGGACGTTCTTGTCGAGGAGCGCTTTCACTTCTTTTGGCTTGTCTGTGTCATACACGCACCAGGCACCCGTCTGCCTTGCATCGACCATGCTGTAGAGCATGGTTGTGCCCTTCGGCAACTGAGGTACAACCTCCACCACCTTCTTTCCGACAACCCTGAAGTCTTCCTTCTTCCAGGTGTGCACACACATGTATAGCGGCGTTTACTCACCTCCGGTGATAATCAGCCACAACCGGTATTTGCTGATTTGTCAGAAACGAGGATGTTCTGCCTCACCAAGTTCGTTAAATGACGAAGAACGCTCAGGGAAGCAAAGAAAAGGCTTGAGGCTCGGTGCAATTTCCGCGGAACTGGAATCCGTAACTGAGCGCCTGGATGGAGAGAACGCTTCCGGCTTCTGAGCCAATGACGTCGTTCCTGAGTCGATCCAGTCGAGAGACAGGATCCTAAGAAGAATCTGGACTAGGCCAACCGGCTCAGGGTTTCCCTCGCGAAAGCACGAGCTCTGTCGAGCGTCGCCTCGTTCGGTTGGCCCTTGCTGTCGTCCCTCTTCGCGGAAGCCCGTGTGTTCTCATCGGAGGACATTCTCATCACGAACTTCACCATCTTGGAAGGCTGTCCCTGACAATCGAAGAAACCCACCAGGTTAGCGCCTGCGGCCGCTTCCTTGAACTTCGGCATCCATTCCAAGAGCTCGGGTGCATTCATGGGAGCGGAGTGCGTAACGAACAGGGCGACCTTCCTGCCGTTGGTGCAATGTCTCCCCAGGAATTCCTTCGTCTTCTTGTCGGGACCGCCCTGATGCGTCGGGAAACCGAGGAACGAGAGGTCATAGGCCCCGACGTCCTGCACTTCTTCGATCGGCTTGATTTCCTTCTCAGCGGCTATCTCACCGTAGATGGCCTCGGCGACCTTCTTGGTGTTTCCCGTCAGCGACATGTATGCGACCAGGACCTTCGTGATGCCCACCGATGTCCGCATTCGGTCGGGCACGCATAATGCTTGCTACCAACAACGATCTAGGATTTGATCCCCCCATGGCCAAGGCGCAGATCCGCGGCTTCAATAGCAAGGCGCGGAAGAACGGATAGAAGAATACGGGTCCAGATCAACCTTGGATCTGGATCTGGGACACGAACTCTTCTACCTTCATTTGCCACCCGTCTTCCAGAGGTCCTTTGATGGCGGTCACCAGGACCTTGCTCTCCGCCACCTTCTTCAGGCCCTTGGCCTTGAGCTGCTCATCCATCATCGGCAGCTGTGGAGCGTGCTGGGTGGTCAGGACGGCGTATCGGCTCCCTTGCGGCAGTTTCACCTTCTTCAAGAAACGGCGCATGCCTCGGATAGGCTTGCCGAAGCGGCCGGGTGAGCTGAAGATGTAGAGATCCGCCGGAGGCAGCTCCTTCGGCCGAGCATCCCGTATATGGTGCACGTTCACCGTGACCCCTTTGGCGGCCATGAGCCTCTTGAACTCCTCCGCGACCATGGCCCCGTTCCCGAACTTCGAGGCGTGATAGTACTCAATCTTCATCGCGAACCTCGTCGCCTCGTCTCTTTCGGCGACCGAACATGATCACGCTGTAGCCCAGGACCAGGATGCCGACCACCATCATCGCATAGCCCACGGCCTCGTTTCCCGACATGCCGATGCTCCCGGAGAATTGGCTTATGATGACCCCTAGACCTAGCAACAAAACACCGAGAGACATGGCGATCAAGAAGCCAAACGTGGCGCGATAGGTATTCTCAAGAGGCTCGCCTTGCTCCCTTCGAACTGGGATTCCGCAGTTGGCGCAATAGACCGAGCTTTGCTGGTTCTCAGCACCGCAATTACTGCACATTACCATCTGTTCACCGGATCCGTAATCGCGTTGATTCCACGAATCCGGTCCTAGATAATCATTGCCTCGCGGCCCGCTCGGAGTACTGTCGTCCCGGTGTCTGCATGAAGGAATCGCTATCGTCGCCACCCTTCGAGCCACCGAGGCCAGGACACCAAGATGACCCATTGTGAAGCTCCATGTGGCTCCTCTCGACGTTGCTGGCACTCGCACTTCGAGGCGTCTCTGATGCCTGGCGAGGCGAATGACTGCTGGACACGTTGTCAAGATGCGGGTCCAGGCTCCAACTGCCATCAAGGACTTGATTCCCGAAATGAATGAGTGCCAGCATCAGCCGTCGAAGGGGGAAACTCATTCCTCTGCCACAAATGGAGCGCCAAAGCCTTATAACCCTGTCAATGGAGAGATGACATAGCTCCCCTTGGCCTGAGCACAAGATACTGCTCCCGCAAGGGGACCGCCCCCCCTTTCTGACTTGATCCTTGGATTATTCCATGGTTATTCGTGGGCCTTGAAACGATGACTCCTCTGGCTGGATCCCAGAGCAAATGAAAACGAGCAAAGGGTTTCGATCCTCAGACGATCTCGAGGTCCTCCAGGTCAGGAAGCCAGAGCTTGAACATGGTCAGGCTTCCGTCGTCCCAGCCGAAGAGCAGATGAGCCTTCAGATCGATCGAGACGACACCATCACATCCGCACCCGATCAAGAGGGCTCCTTTGAGGTGGATGTTCGCGAAGGCCTCGATCTGGGAGATATCGCAGGAGGGCAGCTCGACATGCACGATGGCCTGGACGTTCTTCGCATCGAATCCCAGGATGACGTAGTCGCACGGGCACAGAAGGGCGATTGTTCCGTGCCAGAAGAACTGGAGATCTACTTTGCATCCGTCGCTTCTCTCCCAGACCTTCAGATTGATGTGCACCATCCCGTCGAGATAGATGCTTTCGACGTTCTGCAACTGCGCTTGGAGTTCTTCGGGCAACTGCCCAATCAATTCCGCGAGTGCTGCAGAGTCCAGTCCCAGCGACGAGACGGGTATCTCTACCGGCCCGATCTTCTCCGTCAAGTTGAGCTGGTATGTCTTGTTCTGCGACTGGGCCGCGGCCGGGGCGGCCAAGAAGGAGAACAGCAGGAGCATGGAGCAGATGCTCACCGCGAGAATAGCTTTGGTCGTTCTAGCGCTCATCCTAGTTCAGTCTTCCTGCCCCAGAACAGGGGCATGACTGTATCTGAGGAAGGAGGTAGTTAACAGCATCTATCTGGCCAGATAATGTCGAACCCTCCCAGTTCTACTTGGTCCTTACTTCCACTCCGATACCGTGATCGATATCTGCATCATGTCGCCTGAGATGTCCGCCAGGCCAATCGTCTCGTTCAGCCACTTGAGCTTCCCGGACATGGTCATGTAGGTGATCAACATCACACCCTTGATGCCGGTCGGGGTGCGCTTCGAGCACCCGTTCCCCGCCCAGACGACCATTTCCACGTCGCTTCTGGAGAAACGGCGAATCGGTCCGAGGGAATCCTCATATCCGACGACGCTGGTGCTTGAGCCGTGAGGCTCAGGGCGAACGGCGTCGAACTCTACCTCGAGACACTCGGCGGCGGAGAGCCGCTGGTCATGTCTCATGGCTGGATGTCGGACCATACGCAGTGGAAGGCTCAGATC
>JAJRAL010000215.1 GCA_028679935.1 Methanomassiliicoccales archaeon
GGCTTTGCGCCCTTCTTCGCCTTCCCCTTCGGGGCGGCCTTCGACTTGCCCTTTGCCATAGTGATCACCCAGCCCGCTCGCGCGTGGCTGGATGGTGAGCGGTCTCGGGGTATATAAATCGGTCCCGTGATGGCTGGCCAGCAGACTACATTCTGCTCAGGAGGTCCGCTGAGGCCCGCCGCTCGGCCTCCTTCTTCGTCCTGCCGATCCCCTTCCCGGCAAGGCCGCCCTCGACGACGACCGTGCATTCGAACTCCTTCTCATGCTCGGGGCCCCGTTCCAAATGAAAATAGATTGGGACTTGAACGCCCTTCCGACGGCAACGCTCCTCCAATGTGTTCCGCGAGAAGTAGTCCTCAGGCAGCTCGCCGAAGTCCCCCTTCCGGAGCAGGAACTTGACGACTAGTCTTGAAGCGACATCGAGGCCAGCATCGATGAACACAGCGCCGATTACCGCCTCGAAGGAATCAGCCAACATTCCTGCCGACGGCCCTTTTCCGGCATAGCTCTTGCCGACCCTTATCGAATCGTCCAGGCCGAGTCCCCTGGCCGCCTTCGCGAGCGATTCCTCGTCGACCAGCCACGAGAGCACCTTCGACAGTTCGCCCTCGTCCCACGGCCGATTCTGGAAGAGCCAGTCAGACACCGCCAGTTCGACGACACGGTCGCCGAGGAATTCCAGCCGCTCATACGACTCCTTGTCCGCCTCTTCGGCGAGCGAGGAGTGTGTCAGGGCCTGCCGGATCAGCTCTCTCCTGACGAAGCGATGACCGGTTTTCTCCTCGAGCTGCGTGACACCCCTCTCGAACTTCACCCTCTCCGCCTCCAGGTCCTTGTTCTTCGAGGTGCGCACGGACCTCACTCCTCCAAGGCGCGGGCGACGATCTCGACCATGTCGATGGATCTGTTCCAGAGAGCCGCAGCGGCTTCTTGGCAGTCATCCATGTTCTGTTCGCACCATGGGCAACATGAAGCGATCTGATGAGCTCCCGCCCTCTCCGCCATAAGCAGCCGCCTGGCGCCGATGGCGAGAGACAGGGACGGCTTGGCGGTCTTGACCCCTCCGCCGGAACCACAACAAAGAGCATTCTCCCGGTTCATCTCCATCTCTAGCAGACTCAGACCCGGAACGGCGGCGAGAACCCGCCGGGGCGCCTCATAGATCCCCATCGCTCTCCCAAGATGGCAGGGATCATGGTACGCGATATCGATGTGGTTCGCTGGTTCGTCTCGCATCTTCAATCTGCCATCCGCTAGGGCGCTGTCCAAGACCTCGGAGATGTGGACCACCTCGAAGCCGAGGTCGCCGCATCGACGCGGATAGTCCTCTTTCCACGTCTTGTAGCAGCCAGCACAGGTGACGATCAACCTCTCCGCTCCCGACCTCCTCACGAGCTCGATGTTCTTCCTTGCCAATCGATCGAAGGTCGCGTCGTCGCCGACCCTCAGGGCCGGCGAAAGACAGCACGGTTCGTCCCTCCCGAGGTGGGCGACCTCCTCTCCGACGGCCAACAGACACCTTACCGAGCTCGCGGCGATGCCTTTACGGAGAAGCGATGCCGAGCAGCCCGCGAAGAAGAGGTTCCTGCCTGCCGGAGGGAGCGAGAACGCCTTCGCCCAGTCCGCCTTCTGCGATCTAGGGGCCATCCAGGGATTCCAGTAGTTCTTGATGGACTTGGTCAGGACCTTGTGAGCGGGCAGTGGCCCGCAGCCCTCCGAAACGGCGGCCGACCTCAGCTTCCCGATCGCCTTCTCAGGCAGGCGGATGTCCTGCGGACATACCTTCCAGCAGCTCTCGCACGTCGTGCAGTCGTAGAGCCCGCTCGCCAGGGCCGTCGCGGTCCTGCTCAGCGTGTCTCTCCTGTCCTGGGACAGCTCGGACAGCCTGCGCAAGATCGTCGGTCCTTCGAACTCCGCCGCGATCGCATCCACGACCGGGCAGGCGGCAACGCATGACCCGCACCCGATGCATGAGCGCAGCGCTCTCAGGTCCACTATCTCGCCAGGTCGAATCACCTCCGGCCGAACGACGGGAAACGCTCTTTTCAGATGAGTTGCGATGGTCCCTGGAGTCATCCGCCCCATCTCCGAATCGATCACGAGATCCTTGACGACGGGAAAATTGCGCAGCGGCTCCAGGACTACCTCTTCGGCCCCATAAGGGACGGTGGTCTTGCATGCGAGCCTGGGGATGCCGTTGACCATGACCGCGCAGGTGCCGCACTGGCCCGAACGGCACAAGTGGCGGAACGAAAGCGTGCCGTCGACGTTCTCATGCACATAACGAAGCAGGTCGAGCACCCTCATCCCTTCCGAGCGCGGGAGGGTGTACGTCTCGAAGTGCGACGCTTCTCCGGCCTGTGGGTCGGATCGTAGGATTCTCACCCGGACATCGGTCAAGGGCCGAACGCCTCCCGCTTGGAAGATAGAGGTTGGACCGGTGCTGCTCTCAGCGTCATCTGTCCGTCGGATCCCTTGCAGATGACTATGTTGGCGAGCCACTTCTCGTCGTCATGATGCAGGTGATCGGTCCGGAAGTGCGCCCCTCTGCTCTCTTCCCGCAGCAATGCCGACCTGACGACGGCTTCTGCGACAAGGAGCATGTTTGGTACGGCAATCGCGTCGTGCCACTCTAGATTGAATCGCTTCGACCCGCTGACGCCGATCCTCCTCGCATTTTCCCTCAGTGAACGCAGCCGTTCGAGGGCGGCGCGAAGTCCGGCCTCGTCGCGCACGATGCCGGCATTTCTCCACATCAACTCCCTGATTGCGCGTCTGGTCGCCTGCGGCCTTTCCCCCGGTCCGAACAACGAGTCGAGCCTATGCTCCTCACGACCGACCGCGTTGGAGTCGATGCTCGGGGCCTCTGAGTCCACCGCAAACCGGGCGGCGGATCTTCCCGCCCTCGCCCCGAATACCTGTGTCTCGGCGAGCGCGTTCCCCCCGATCCTGTTCCCTCCGTGCACGCCCCCCTCGGCCTCGCCGGCGACGTACAGCCCGGCAACGGTAGTCGAGCGATTGTCCTCCGGCCTGATCCTGACGCCGCCCATGAAGTGGTGGGCGGTCGGGCCTACCTCAACCGGTTGGGCAGTGATGTCGATTCCTTGGAAGGCCAGGAACTGTGAGACGGTGCGAGGCAGTCTCGCCTTGACAATGGTGGGATCCAATGATCGGAGGTCAAGCAAAACACCGCCGTTGCGCGTCCCCCGACCTTCCTCAATCTCCGACCGTATCGCCCTTGTCACAATGTCCCTCGGTGCCAGTTCCATTCGCTCGTGGTCGTATCGCTTCATGAAGCGCTCGCCGAGCGAGTTGAGGAGAATGCCTCCTTCGGCCCGCGCGGCCTCCGTCACGAGCGTGCCCCTTACGGACTCGGGCCAGGTCATTCCCGTCGGATGGAATTGGACCTGCTCCATGTCCATCAACTCGGCGCCTGCTTCATACGCTAGAGCATAGCCATCGCCGATAGCGTCTTCGGGGTTCGAGGTGACCTGAAAGACTCCGCAGCCTCCTCCTGTCGCAAGGACGGTCGCGCACGACCTCAGCTCGATGTACTCGCCGCTCCTCATGTCAAGCGCAAATCCTCCGGCACATCGTCCGCGAACCGTCAGCAATCGAGTCACAAGAGTATCCTCGAGCGGTTCGATTACGCTCCTATGGGCCTCGTCGACGAGCGCTAGCATCATGTCGTGTCCGGTCTCGTCGCCAGCGTAGCAGGTGCGAGGGTGGCTTTGCCCGCCGAACGGTCTCTGGGCGATCGCCCCCTCCTGCGAGCGATCGAACAGTGCGCCATACTCCTCGAGATCATAGGTCCTGTCCGGCGCCTCGTCGACGAGGGAACGCACGAGCCGAGGATCGCTGAGCCCAGCGCCTTCGGCGATGGTGTCCTGGTAGTGCGATTCGATCGAATCTGAGAGATCCGCGACCCTGAGCGCGGCATTCAGACCGCCCTCGGCCATGGCGGTGTGCGCCTTTCCGAGCAAGGACCTAGAAACGACGACGACCCGCGCGTTCGACCGGGCCGCCTCGATAGCAGCGCGCAGACCGGCGCCACCCGCCCCAACGACGAGAACGTCCGTTTCGATTTTGCGGGTCATTCGAACCTCGCTCGCTTCACCGAAGTCCCCGACGGGTAAATATGTTCCCGGCGATGCGACCGGCCCTCCGGCAGGCAGGCTGGATTCCCGCGGTCTGCTGGTCTCAGTGCGAGAGCAATGGCTACCATTTAAATACTAGCACAAGATATGAGTGGTTCAGTCCAAGGATCGCCCGAAAGCGATCTGAGGAATATACCCCAATAGGGAAGAGAATAATGTACGGAAAACCAAGAACTGGTGGTTACGGCAGGCGTGACGACAGACCCCGAGAGATGCACGACGTGACTTGCTCCGACTGTGGAGCAGCGACCCAAGTGCCATTCAAGCCGACCGAGGGAAGGCCGGTCTACTGCAAGGAGTGCTACCAGAAGCACAAGCCGAAGAGGGACAGGTACTAGCCAATCCCTCCAAATCCCTTTTTTCAAACCCCTTACAATTGTTCTAGGCATTGTCTCTGGATTCGCTTGAGTCTGCAATCCACCCGTTCTTGGGAGAGAGGTTCGCGAGGTGCACGCCCCCATCGACGTTGGGAGGCCTACCGATGACGCCGAGCATGACGCTGTAGGAATGGAGACTCAATGACGCAGGATCCGCTCAGATCCACCGGATATGGTATTAGTCGGCATGCCACTCTCGTGGCCGATGTCGACGACGATGATGGTCTTCCTTGTCATTGCGGTGATCGCCGTGCTTCTCCTCAACGCAGTATCCTTCCTTCTCTATCGGTCCGACAAACTGAGGGCAAGCAAAGGGGAGTGGAGAGTGCCTGAGAATCGGTTACTGCTCGTCTCGCTCCTCGGACCCTTTGGTGCCTACTACTCAATGAAGAGATACCGTCACAAGACGAAGAAGCTCAAGTTCAAGCTGGTGCCGGTCTTCATGTTCATCCAGGTTGCCCTAGTCGTCTTCCTCTTGCTCAGCCAGTACCAAGCCCCAGCGCTGTGAGACCAGTCAGCACATTGTCGAAAGTAATCGTGGTGCGAGGGGCCGGATTCGAACCGGCGGACCCCTTCAGGAACAGATCTTGAGTCTGTCGCCGTTGACCTGGCTTGGCTACCCTCGCCTGAGACCGAACTCGTAACCAAGAGCACCTTCTTAAACTTGTCCGCCGCGAGCCAGTCCGCGAGCCATCAGGTGGTGATTTCCGGTCCATTGGGAAGAAGCGCGATCGTGTGCTCCGCCTGGCTCACCATGCCGCCCCTGACCTCTCTCAGCACCGCGTAGCTCGATATCAGCCCGTGGCGCACGAGCGTCTTGAGCAGGATCGGCGCGTCGGGATTGAGCCTGGTGCACCAACGTTCGCAGAACGGCAGCGCGCCGAACTCGCGCTTGATGACCTGGAAGAGCTCGAACGATTTCTGGTCCCTCATCGGCTTCTCCCGGAGGACCCTGAATATGTTCCCCGGGTGCTCGTTGTAGACCTGCCCGAACCCGTTGGTGGCGAAAGGCTCGACCGCCACCGCCATGTCCGTGTGGAGCTGAGCCGTGCTTCCGTCCTCGACGTTCGGGATGGTCAGACCCGCGTGGAGATTGTACTGCTTCAGGCCGTGGCCGGTGAGATTGGCGATCGGCTTGAACCCCCTTGACTTGATCGTCCTCTCCACCGCGCCGCCGATCGCGGCTACCTGGACTCCGTCCCCGAGCATCTGGATCGCGATTCGGAGGCCCTCCTGCGCCGCTTCGATGAGGGGGATCCAGTTCTTCGTGCCTACCTCTACGCTGACAGCGGTGTCGCCTATGTAGCCGTTCACCTGAGCGCCGACATCGAGCTTGACGACCTGCCCTCTCTCGAACCTCAGCACGTCGTTTGTCGCCGGGGTGAAATGCGCCGCGACGTCGTCGATGCCGATGTTCGCCGGGAAGGCGGGCCGGGCGCCCCTCTTGACGATTAGTGCTTCCACCTCCTCTGCGATGTCGTAAAGCTTGGCTCCCTCTTTGATCAAGGAGGCTCCGTGCTCCCGCGCCTCCCTGGAGACCGCACCGGCCTTCCTCAAGCTTGAGAGCTCATCCTCATTCATTCAATGCCGCCTCGATCTTCTTGACCGGGATGGCGCCCTGACGGATGATCTCAATCTCGCCCTCGCGGACGGCGACGATGGTCGAATGGATGCCGAGCTTGGACTTGCCGCAGTCGAGGTAGTAGTCCACCTTCTTCCCCAGGTCCTTCACGCTTCCGGCGATCGTGACCGGGTCCGGCTTCGAGTGCAGGTTGGCCGAGGTCGACGTGATCGGCCCGAACGACCCGATGAGCTTGAGTGCCAGCGGGTGGTCGGGCATCCGAACGCCTACCTCGTCCGAGGCGGCCGTGACTATCTCCGGGATGATCGGCTTCTTGGTGAGCAATAGCGTGATCGGTCCAGGCATGAACTTGCGCGCCAGCTTCCTCGAGGTCTGATCCATGATCGCGACCTGGTCAAGCATTCGCGTGTCGCTCACCGCAACGGAAAGAGGCATGTCGAACGGCCTGTTCTTCGCCATGAAGACCTTCTTCACCGCGTTGGAATCGAGCGCGTTCGCGCCGAGGCCATAGAGCGTTTCGGTCGGGTAGACGATCAGCTTGCCTTCGTTCAGGGCCGACCTGATCCGTCCGAGGTCCTCGTCCCCAATGTCGCACGCCTTTCCCTTGACTCCGCACTTGATCACTGCCAATTCAGAATTCCCCCATTATCCTCATCGCGCCTTCGATCGATTGGCGACCTTTTCCCTTGACGGACGGTCCGTGCCCGGGGTACAGGTCCGTGACTGCTAGTCTGCTCAACGCGCCTATCGAGCGCTTCAGTGCCTCGGGATCACCGGAGGGCAGATCCCATCTCCCGACCCCGTCGGCGAAAACCGTGTCGCCGGATATCAGGATGCCGGACGACTCCTCGAACAGGCTGATGCTCCCCTCCGTGTGGCCTGGGGTGTGCAGGACGGTCATCTCGTGCGTCCCGGTGCTCAGCCTCGTCCCTTCCTTCAGGTCGGCGACGTCCAGGGCCACGCCTGGCACCCCGAACATCAGCGAGAGGGTCTGCCATCCGTCCCCCTTCCTGAGGACCTCGGCGTCCTTTGGATGGGCGAGCAACTTCGCGCCGAGCGAAGCGCTCATCGCGTCCGCCCCACCTACGTGATCGAAGTGCCGGTGGGTGAGCACTATCCTCGCCACCTTTCGGCCCTTCGCCGCCTCGCCGACCCTATCGAGCAGCCTGTCCTGATTCTCGCCTGTCCCCGTGTCCACGAGTATCGGGTCCGTGCCGTCGACTAGTACGACGTTCGAGTCGGCCCCGGACCCAGGCAGGAAATGAATGGCCATTGGAATTCGGAAGTTGGAGGACGTATTTAACTCCTCCTCCCTCGGTCGTCTGGCTCGCGCGGCACCGAACGACTGGTCGCATCGCCGCGGATCGACGTCGAATGCCGATGAAGGGGAGGCAGGAGACCGCTGAGTCTCAGAGGTAAGGTCCATGCGGCTGTTTCATAAGTCGAGCATTCTCATACTTGACCGAACTCCATGAAGCTCACGGAGGCCCAAGGAAAAGATCTCTTCAGGAGGTACGGCATACCCGTGCCGTCCGGCTACCTGGTCAGATCGGCGGGCGACATCAAGCCGATCAACTCGCCCGTCGTCATCAAAGCGCAGGTTAGGGCGGGAGGAAGGGGTAAGGCGGGAGGGATCCGCTTCGCCTCGACGACCGAACAGGCGAAGAGGGCGGTCGAAGAAGTCCTCAAAATGCAGATCTCAGGGGAGAGGGTTAAGGAGGTCCTAATCGAGGACCGCCTCAACGTGATGCAGGAGCTCTACCTGAGCATCTCCTTGGACAGGAGCTCAAGATTGCCTCTCCTTTTGGCCATCACCCAGGGCGGAATGGATGTCGAGGGAGAGGGGGCGAAAGCCAAAGGATGGCACGTGCACCCTTTCATCGGGGTCCAGGATTACGTCGTCAGGGAGGCGGCGGAGTTCCTCCGGCTCGGGACCGAACAGACGAAGCAGATGCGTCAGATCGCCGGAGGACTCTATGACCTCTTCCTCCGTGAGGAGTGCGAGCTTGTAGAGGTGAACCCACTCGTCAAGACGGTGGACGGAAGGCTGGTCGCTGCCGACTCGAAGGTGATAGTCGATGAGGACGCTCTCTTCCGGCATCCCGACCTCCCGGCCCAAGACGTCGACCTGACACCGTTGGAGCAGGAGGCGCGAACCAAGGGCCTTTCGTTGGTGCAGCTGGAAGGAGACATCGGGGTGATCGCGAACGGCGCGGGGCTGACCATGGCCACCCTGGACACCCTGTCGTTCAAAGGAGGGAAGGGCGGTGTGTTCCTCGACCTAGGCGGCACGGACGACGAGAAGGTGGTGGAGGATGCGCTCGAGTTGATGGCGAAGGCAGATCAGAAGGTCATCCTGGTGAACATCTTCGGCGGCATAACGAAGTGCGACACCGTGGCTGAGGGCGTGATAAAGGCGAAGAAGCGGCTGAGCGTCGCGCCTCCCCTCGTGGTCAGGATGCGCGGAGTGAACGAGGCAAGGGCGGCGAGCATGCTCGAGGCCGCGGGCATACGTGCCCTGCACGATCTCGATGAGGCCTGCGCGATCGCGGCGAGATACGAGAGGGTGGGAACGTGAGCGTTCTGATCGACCGCGAGACGAAGGTGCTTGTGCAAGGGATCACGGGGCATCAGGGTTCATTCCACGCGGTGAGCATGGCAGAGATGGGCACGAAGGTCGTGGCCGGGGTGACCCCGGGCAGGGGAGGTTCCAGGGTCGCTGGCATTCCGGTGTACGACACGGTCACGGGTGCCGTCGCCGAGACCGGGGCGAACGCATCGGCCGTCTTCGTGCCCGCAAGGTACGCTCTCGACGCGGTGATCGAATCGCTCGAGGCGGGGATCGACAAGATCGTCGTGGTGACGGAGCACATCCCGCAGCACGACGCGATGAGAATGGTCCAGTATGCCAGGCTGAAGGGCGCGAAGATCGTCGGACCGAACTGCCCGGGTGTGGCCTCGCCGGGCAAGGGCAAGATAGGAATCATGCCTAGCACGATCTTCGCGAAAGGCTCTACCGGTGTAGTCTCGCGCAGCGGCACACTCACGTACGAAATAGTCGGCGCATTGACGCAGGCAGGAGTCGGGCAGTCGACCTGCATCGGCATCGGCGGCGACCCGATAATCGGGACGGACTTCGTCCAAGTGCTCGAGATGTTCGAGCAGGACGAGGAGACCGAGCAGATCGTGATGGTAGGCGAGATTGGCGGCTCCGCCGAGGAGGAAGCGGCGGGGTACATCAAGCGCCGAATGAGCAAGCCAGTGGTCGCCTACATCGCCGGCAGGAGCGCTCCTCCCGAGAAGCGGATGGGCCATGCCGGGGCGATCATAGCCCGCGGACAGGGCACCGCGGATTCGAAGATCCAGGCATTGGAGGCAGCGGGCGTCCGGGTCGCGGAGCTGCCGGATTCGGTGCCCGGCGTTCTGAAGGAATCGATTGCGTGAGCGATCGAGGCTCGAAGCGTCTCGCAGTATTATGAGTACGTAGTAGCGCCCGCCCCTCCGGGCGTTCTTTGACGAGGAGGAGGGCCCCCGGGGAACAAGCTCAGAGAGTAGACCGGCTCCGATGCGGTCGGACTATAATGCACACATGTGCGGAGCCGAACGACGATAGAGCCAGTCGGTCCGATTCGCGTTCACAAATCGTTAAATAGCTCGTCTATGCTAGTGTATCTTCCCGCCTGTGGGATGCGCTTGGGCCGAGACCATGTGGACATGGTGCTTGGAACAACGTATAAATATCACCTCAGGCATCGAGGGGCTCACTGCGCCGCGCCCGATGATGGCTGCGGTGAGTTGTTGAGTGAAGATGGTGCACCCGGAGAGGATATCTTCGGGGAAGTGGGTAGGGCGTCCTCGGCGAGACGGAAGGCGTCGGGGTGGGCCCCATGATCCAATCACACGCAATCTGGACGTATGTTAAGCCGACAGTCAACGGCAATTTGTTAAGCCGTTTGGGGAATCGCTCGGCTCGAGCGCCGAAGAAGGTCGTGTCAAGCTGCGAAAAGCGCCGGGTAGGTGCAAGAAGCCAATGATCCGGTGACCGCCTAATGGGACTTCCTTGTCTTCGGACAGATCCGGAAGGATCGGGAACGCGGGGGATCGAAACATCCTAGTACCCGCAGGAAAAGAAATCAACCGAGATGCCGTCAGTAAAGGCGATCGAACGCGGCACAGGGTAAACCGAATGCCCCTTCGAAAGGAGGGGTAGATGTGGTGTTGTTGGACTCAGGTACTTCCTCCTCGGTGAATCAGAAGTCGACTGGAACGTCGCACCATAGAGGGTGATAGTCCCGTAGGAGCAAACTGAGTAGAAGATTCTGAGTATCCAGAGTACCGCGCGTTGGATATCGCGCGTGAATCCGGGGGACACTTACCTCCAACCCTAAAAACGTCTCGAGACCGATAGCGCAATAGTAGCGCGAGTGAACACTGAAAAGTACCCTTGACGGGAGGTCAAAAGAGCGTGAAACCAGACGGCTATATTCAGATACGGCATGAAAGGGACGAAGCCGCAAGGCTGACCAGTGTCGTATCGTCCGTTTCGAATAACGGGCCAGGGAGTTCTGATCGATGGCGAGACTAAGGTCGAAGGACCGGAGTCGGAGGGAAACCGAAGGTCCGCAACGCCGCAAGGCGCCAGGGACTAGGTGCGCTCGCCTGGAGTCATCGGTGGGATACCCGAAGCCAGTTGATCTATGCCTGGATAGGTTGAAGCCTCTCGAAAGGGAGGTGGAGGACCGAACCGGTAATGATGTGCAAATCTTTCGGATGATCTGGGCATAGGGGTGA
>JAJRAL010000024.1 GCA_028679935.1 Methanomassiliicoccales archaeon
ATTCCAAGCACCTCGCCTTCATCGCGTCCTCTATCGCGCTTGAATCGGCGGCGATCGTCGGGTACATTCTGGTCGCGAGGGAAAGGCCGGTCATCGATTTGTATCCGAACTTGGAGAGCACCTGAAGCAGCCTGTCCGGATGGACGGTGAAGGTCAGGATGCAGAAGGCTCCCATCGCCAAGAACAGTCGGAAGGCCATGCTAGTGGCGAAGAGCATCGCTTCCTGCTTGATCTGGATAGGACCGAACTCGTACCAGACGTGGCTCCCGTAGGCGATGATGATGTTGAAGAGGAAGATGAACGCCGCGACGTACAGAGTGTACTTCAACAGGCCGAGCGTCGGGCGGAGCACCTTGGCGACCGCCGCTACGCACAGCACGAAGACGAAGAGCGAGGCGAGGTAGAAGATGTCCGATATCAGGATGGAGAGGAGGAAGAGCGAGAGGACGAAGACGATCTTCGGCCTCGCGTCTATCCGATGCGTCCTTGAGTCCTTGTCCTGGTACGGGAAGAACATATCATCAGCTGACCAAGGGCTTGTACATCCAGACGACCTGGTCTCCGTTCGACAGATAGTAGAGGCTGCAGCTGCGCGAGGCGTATACTCCATTCACGTAGTACTGCCAGCCGGGTCCACCGCTCATCTGATTCTCCAGTCCCGCAATCGAGTTGATCAGTACTCCGCCGACCCCGGCATAGGTGCTGTTGGTATCTCCGAACCCTCCGATTCCTTCGGCCGCATAGAGCTGCGCCAGGCAGGTCGGCTTCGAGGTGACGTTCACGAACACCCAGATCGAGTGGCCTCCATTCGGCACCGAGCTCTTCGTCCAGACCCCGTTCACCTTCGTCCAGGTGGTCAGGTTGCCCGGGTCGGATGGCGAGGCGGTCCCGACGAAATCGATGGTGATGATAGCCGTGACCGTCTCTCCCTTCTGCAACTTCGTCTGTGCGCTCACGTTCTGAAGCGTCCAGATCGAGTGTCCGTCGTTCAATGAGGACGAAACGAACCAGGTATTGTCAAAGTGGGTCCAGAGGGTGTTGTTGCCCACGTTGAAAGGTGACGGCATTTCGGCGAAGTCTATAGTGACGGTGCAAGGCGTCGAGCCGGACATGCTACAGGCGAACGCCGACGTCACGTTGGTGAACATCCAGACCGATCGGTCGCCGTTGGTCACCGAAACGACCGTCCATGAGCCGTTCGCGTAGGTCCAGGTGGTGACGTTCCCCGGCGAGACCGGACTGCTAGTGTCCGCGAAGTCGACGGTCCAGGTGGTCGTACTGGCCGAGCTGCCGGTCTGGGTGAAGAGAACGAACGCGGTGACGAAGACGATCATCATCGCCGCCACTGCGGCCAGCAGGGCGTCCTTGCGGGTCAGCTTCATGTGTTCACTTCTTCCTCCCGCGGAGCACTACCAGGGCGACCGCAATCGCCACTACTGCCACCACTACGATGGCTAGAACGTAGAGGGCGCTGTTGTCGGTCACGGCCGCAGGCTGGGGTGTCGCGCTTGCGGTCGCGGACGCTGGACCAGTGCCCTCTGCGTTCATCGCGACTACGTAGTAAGTGTAGTTCGTTCCGGCGGTTCCACTCGTGTCGACGTGAGTGAGATTCGAAGCGGATACCGTTGCCAACAAGGTCGGGCTCCCTCCCAGGACGGCCCGATACACCTTGTAGCTGACGATTGGCGTCCCGCCGTCGTTCGTCGGCGCGGTCCAGGAGAGCGTCACCTTCAGTTCGCCGGCGGTGGCCGCGAAGCTGCCTGGGGCACCCGGGGCAGTGGTGATTTGCACGGTCACCGACTTGGTGACGTTCACCTTGTCCCCGGCCTGGTTCGACACCGTCAGGACGACGGTGTAGGTCCCTTCCGTTGCATAGTTGTGCGCTGCGGAGGTCCCGGTTCCGTGCGTTCCGTCGCCGAACGACCAGGCATAGCTGAACAGCGTGCCCGGGGATGGCGGCGTCGAGAACGTTGCCGAGAGGTTATGCTTCGCCACGCTGAAGTCGGTGGATGGCAAAGGCGCAACGGTGTTTAGGTTGAAGGCGTAGGCGAGCCCGTTGTCCGAGGCGGCATACAGGATCCCATCGGACACCGAAGGCGACGCCCACGCGTACTCCGCCGGGTCTAGACGGTATTGCCAATAGACCTGGCCGCTCTCGCTCACGGCGACGAGTCGACTGTGCGCCTCATCGGTCGTGGTGAAGATCGTCCCTTTCACCGCCGTCGGTCCGGACGGCGGGAATGCTTCGGAGGTGCCGAGAGAGGCGTTCCAGACGTACTGCCCGGAGGCGGTGGTGAGGAACATCTTGTATGAGTTCGCGGTGGCGATGCCTGAACCGGTCATCGCCGCAGAACCAGGAGTGATCCCAGTCTGGACGTAGCTCGAGATGGCGCCACTGTAATCGACGACCGTCACACCGCCAGTGGTCGGGCTGAGCCCGCTGTAGTTGACGTAGGTGACGACGATGCCCGAGCTCATCAGCAACGGACTGCCACGAACTTTGCTCCCGATGCTCACGTTCCAGATCTCGGGGCCGAAGAGCGAATCGAAGGCGTGCAGCTTCCCGTCCTCCGCTCCGATGTAGACCATTCCATCCTTTGCGGCAGGGGACGAGGAGTAGATGCCGGTCGCGACGGTCGAGTTCCAGATCTGCGTGCCATCGTTGGTGAGGCAGAACAGCTTGCCAGTGCCCGAGGCGACGTAGATCCTTCCGGCATAAGCGATCGGCGAGGGGGACCCGTAGACGTTCCCCGAGTGAGTGTTGAACGGTGCGATCCACGCGTCTGCTCCGGTCTTTGCGTTGAAGGCGTAGACAAGCCCGTCGGCGGAAGACACGATGACCGTGCTCGCGTATATCAGCGGCGCGGCTCCCTGATAACCGGAGCCGATGTCCCGGTGCCAGACGACCGAGCCGTTGCTCGTGTACAGACAGAAGACTTGGGAATCCGTCTCGAACACCCAGGTGGTGGAGTTCAGAACACCGCTGGTGATAACGTAGGCAAAGCCGTTAGCCGCGACCACCGGCGCGTTTATCGCTCCATTGTGCAGGTCCTTGGACCACTTGAGCGTGATGTTGTTCGGCGTGAGTACGGCCTGGGCCCCGGTGTTGAAGTTGTCCCCACGGAAGCTCCTCCACGGGTAGCGGTGATCAGGGGTGGCGAGCGGAGTGATCCCCCATGGCGCGTATAACCAGGCTACGGCGGTGGCATTCTCCGCGGCGATGTCGTCCGCCCCCTTGGATGACGATTCCCAAGCTGCGGTTGTTGAGTTCCAGATCCAGAAGCCCCAGAATTCGCCAGTCGTGAAGTTGTAACCGCCGGAAGACAGGTTGGTTCCGATGCCGTTTATCCAGTTGACCGTGACCCCCCACGGGAACTCGGTCGAGTTCATAATCATCCCGTTCTCGACCACCGCGATCGCCGTGGCATTGAAGGCATTCATGCCAGGAGCGGTCTGAACATCGGCCCAGGCCACCTGTCCGTTTCCGAAATCGATCAGCACGGCCAGCTTCGGGTTGCTCTCCGCTGCCATGGCTGGCGTCGCTACCGGTATGAGCATCATGAGGCACAGCGCCAGCGGGACAATGAATTTCATCTTCATCTTAGCTCCTCCAGTGAGTTGGATGTATCATCCGATAGAATTGGATATATCATCCAAGTAAATAAGGTTAGCTTCTATCTTCCAAGACAAACTATGTCGCACTGCAGAAACCATTCAGACGGGCCAGGTGCCCTCGGCTACACTCTGTACCTTGCCGCCGACCTCGACCTTGATACCCAGCTTCGTAGGACTCGCACGAAGATGGAGGGTCGAGGGCCTGCCCATCTCGTAACCCTGCCCTACGGTGGCGTCTACTTTCTCCGAACCGAGATACCTGGTCCGCGAGAGATAGGCGGCGAGGCATCCGTTCCCGCTGCCCGTCGCCGCGTCCTCGGCGATACCGTGTAGAGCCGGGAACACGCGCACGCTCAAATCCTGCCCCTTCTCCTGCCCTCCCTTGGCGAAGACGAGCGGCGCCTGAGCCCAGGCATTCGAGAGCAGGTCGCTCATGCATTCAGCGTCGACCTTGATCTTGCCCATCGAGTCCTTCTCGCCAAGAGGGACGATGAGGAACGGGACGCCCGTGCTCACCTCAAGGATCGGGCAATTGGCGTCGATCTCGTCCGCCTTCAACGAAAGCATGTCTGCAATCGGCTTGGCGTCATATGTCCTCCCGAACTCGGGCGGAGGCTGACGCATCCATGCGAGCCCATCATCCGCGAAGGTGACCGGGACCTCCCCGACGCCCAGTCTTAGGACGATCCTCTTCGCCTTCCGCTTGATCACCTCGTTGCGGATGACGAAGGCGGTACCGAGGGTGGGATGACCGGCGAACGGCAGCTCCGACTTCGGGGTGAATATCCGGACATCGTAGCATCCGTCCCTCTCCTCGTTCGATACGACGAACGTCGTCTCGGAGAAGTTCACCTCCCTAGCTATAGCCTGCATCTCCTTCCCGGAGAGGTCGGCGCAGTCGAGGAACGTCGCCAGCTGGTTCCCTCTGTATCTTGAATCAGCAAAAACGTCAGAAATGAAGAACCTCACGGGCTCCCGCCTCCGTTCTCTTCTGTAGATGTTTCTGTCCTTGCTCAGGCGGACTTCGCGCCTGCCGCAGAGCCGATGATGGTGGTGATGCCGAAGATGATCGCGTAGATGCCTATCACCCATGTCAGTGCAACGATTCCATCGATCGGGTAGACAAACAGCAGGAAGGCGACGATTATCGACAGTATGCCCAAGAAGATGAGCAGCACCTTCGAGTGCTTCCCCATCATCATCGGGACATTCACCGGGACCACGAAGCCGCCGACGAGCTCGAGCACGCCCATGATCAGCAGCCAGGCCGCAAACAGATAGATGATCGCGACCAAGGACATGCCTGGGAGTACAATGAACAGTATGCCGACGATTATGGCCAGCAGCCCTTCCAGGACGACGACCCACTTCCCACCCTTCATCTCCTTGCCCATTGCGCCCCCCAGCATGAGGAAGACACCGGCGGCAATCAGGAACGCACCGATCACGATCACGAGGGTCGCGGCGGTCATTCCCGGGAGCACTAGCGCTATCAGGCCGAAGATCAGCAAGGCGATTCCGAACAACATTCTCCAAATCGAACTCTTTACCATCGGATCCCTCCGATATTGGCACTCGATATTCGCATGTAGGTAATAATAATAACCGTCGGTCCTGGGCACCGCGGAAATCGGCCCGGGGCGGCGAAACATATATTCGCTGGGGAGGGATGCTATCGTTCGCATGGCCACGGTAAGAGAGGCGGCCCAGCGCGCCAGGAAGGCGTCATACAGGCTCCAGGCGATCCCTTCCGATGCGAGGGATCGTGCCCTAGGGGCGATCGCTGACGAGCTGAAGCGCTCGGCGCGAACCATCGTCGCGGCGAACGCCAAGGACCTCAAGAGCGCGGAGCAGGCCGGGCTGGCCTCGCCGCTGCTGAAGAGGCTCAAGTACGATTCGCAGAAGGTGGAGGAGTCGATCGAGTCGCTCCGCTCCCTGATCGCCCAGGAGGACCCGATCGGACGGGTCCTATCGAGGACGGAGCTCGATAAAGGCCTCATCCTGGAGAAGGTGAGCTGCCCGATCGGCGTGATCGGCGTCGTGTTCGAATCGCGCCCCGATGCCCTCGTCCAGATATCCGCGCTCTGCCTCAAGTCCGGCAACGCGGTGCTTCTGAAAGGCGGGTCCGAGGCGAAGAACACGAACGAGACCCTCGCCAAGGTGATCACCGAGGCGTCGAAGTCTGTGGACGAGCGTTTCTCCGACGCCGTCCAGCTCCTATCGACGAGGGAGGAGTTCCGCGAGCTGCTCAAGCAGGACGACCTCATTGACCTGATTGTCCCGAGGGGCTCGAACGAGCTCGTCCGCTCGATCAAGGAGTCGACGAAGATACCGGTCCTGGGACACGCCGCCGGTATCTGCCACACGTACGTGGACGAGGATGCGGACGTCGACATGGCGATCGAAGTCTGCTACGACGCGAAATGCCAGTACCCCGCGGTGTGCAACGCGATGGAGACCCTCCTCGTGCATCGCAGGATTGGAAAGAAGTTCCTGCCGAGGATGGTGAGGAAGTTCGCCGAGGCGAAAGTAGAGCTAAGGGGCGACGAGGAGACGAGGCACATCGTCGAGACGAAGGCGGCGAGCGATGACGACTGGTACACGGAGTATAACGACCTCATCCTGAGCGTGCGGATCGTCGATTCGCTGGAGGAGGCGATCGAGCATATCAACCGCTGCGGCTCGCACCACACCGACGCGATCGTCACGAACGATGGGGCGAGAGCGAAGAGGTTCATGGAAGGCGTGGACTCCTCCTCGGTGATGTGGAACTGCTCGACGCGCTTCTCCGACGGCTATCGCTACGGTCTAGGGGCGGAGGTCGGCATCTCGACGAACAAGACCCACGCGCGCGGCCCGGTCGGCCTCGAGGGGCTGACCATCTACAAGTGGAGGCTCTCTGGTCATGGGCAGATCGTGGCCGACTACGTCGGCAAGGGCGCCAAGAAGTTCACGCACAGGCGCCTGGGATGAAGTGGCGGGCGCGCTCTCGATGACGGGCCCTCGGGGTGGCGATTATATAAGGGCGCACCCATGAGGAGAGGGCAGCCACAGGCACGAACGATGAGAGAACTGAGCCCGAGAAGGGTAGTCGTCAAGATCGGCACCAACACGATCTGCGGTGCCGACGGCAAGGTCGACCAGTCCTATCTGGAGGACGTCGCAAGCCAGGTCATGGCCCTGAGCAAGCGGGGCATCGAGACGATCCTCGTCACCTCCGGCGCCATCGGCTCTGGATCGTCCGAACTAGGTCTGGACGGCAGGCAGAAGGACGTGGCGATGAAGCAGGCCTGCGCCGCGGTCGGTCAGGCGACCGTGATGATGGCATGGCGTGACGCTTTCAAGCGCCACGGCCGCACGGTCGGCCAGGTCCTCTTGACGTATGGAGCGTTCTCGGACCGCATCCGTTACCTCAATCTCAAGAAGGCGATCGAGGAGATGTTCCGCCTCGGCGTCGTCCCCGTGGTTAACGAGAACGACGTCATCTCGACCGACGAGATCGAGGAGGTCTTCGGGGACAACGACAAGCTCTCCGCTCTCGTGGCGAGCAAGATCGACGCCGATCTTCTGATACTCCTCACCGATGTCGACGGCCTCTACGATCGCAACCCAGAGGTCGATCCGGACGCCAAGCTCATCGGCACCGTCGACGAGATAACGAAGGACATCGAGCGAGCCGCCGGGTCGAACAAGAACGAGCGCTCGGTCGGTGGCATGAGGACGAAGCTCAACGCGGCGAAGGTCGCGATGGCGTCGGGCTGCAACATGGTCGTCGCCAACGGCTCTGTCGACGACGTCATCCTGAGGATCGTGAACGGCGACGAGATCGGGACGCTCTTCACCGCGAAGCGCAGATACTCGAACCGCGAGCGGTGGATCCTGTTCGCCGCGCCGAGGGGCAGGCTGGAGATCGACAAGGGGGCGGAGAAGGCTCTGCGCGCCGGCAAGTCCCTCCTTCCATGTGGCGTGCTCTCAAGCACCGGCCGGTTCAAAGAGGGCGACGTGGTGCGCATCAATGGCTTCGCCAAAGGCGTGGTGAACTTCTCGTCGAAGGAGCTGCCCGAGCTCATCGACCGGTGCAAGGTCGAAAAGGCGGGTGGCAACGGCAAGGTAGGCAACGACAAGGTCGTGGTCGGGCGAGAGAACATCGTCCTCCTGGAGCAGTAGGGCACCGTTCAGGTCTCGTCATTCCCTGAGGCGGAAGTAGTCGCTCAGGATGTTCTTCTCTCCACGCTTGAGGATCTCCGCGAGCGTCGAGGGGGCAACGTGGCACATGCCCGAGAGCCGCTTCACGTTGATCCGCCTCGGATAATCGAAGTATCCCTTCTCCAGCGCGAGACGGATGAGCTCCTCCTGTTTCCTCGTCGCGCTCTCCCTTGGCACCGCCGCGGAGAGGCGCTTGATGTCGACCTTCATGCCCTTGTCCTCGATCGTCTTCACAAGTTGGTGGAACGAGCCCTCTGTCCCGCAGGCGATGTGGAACTCCATCACGCCGTTGTCAAGGGCCCGGGCCGACTCCATGAAGCATCCCGCCCCCAGCACCATCCTGATCATGCCGCAGTTGCGGAGAGCGATCGAGCCGGAGATCCTCTTCTCGGCCAGCGTCTCGATCTCCATGCTGAACACCTCCGGATGGGCGAGGATGTCCTCCACGATCTCCTTGCCCAGCCGAGGCGGGATGTCGATCTCGAAGAGCGCCTGCCCGCCATCCTTCTGCCAGGGAACACAGTCGATTATGCGGATGCTCTGGCAATGCTTGTAGGCGATGTCAGTGATCCACGATCGCATTCCGGCGACTTGCAGGACCGCCTCCATCATCGTCCCCGCTGATTGGGCCGCAGAGGGATGAATCTTCGCCTCCCCACGTGCTCACGGTGGAGGTATCTGGATGTTCCGGACCGGGAACGCTGTCCAGTTTTGGACAATCGAAAACGGGGTCATTTGCTTTGGTCAATAGAGCCCTCGGAAGGAGCAAGGTGGTCGGATGAGGATTGGGATCGTCGCCTGCGAAGCGCTCAAGGAAGAGATCGAGTCGATCGTCGCCGGGGACCCCGACTTCGTGCACCACGAGTACCTCGACTTCGGGCTGCATCTATATCCCGACGAGCTCAAGAGCGAGATCATGAAGCGGTTGGAAACCCTTGAGGGGAAGGTCGACGCGGTCTTCCTCGGATTCGCCCATTGCCAGGCGCTGCGCGGGCTGCCTGCGATGGTCTCGGTACCGACCGCCATGCTGGAGATGGAGGACTGTCTCGCCGCGTTCCTGGGCGAGGACGTCTACGGCGCCGAGAAGCACAACGGCGGGATCACGTGGTTCTATCCGACGGGGTGGGCGAGGCGAGGGCCGGACGGGATCGTCAAGCTCTTCCACCTCGACTCGGCGAAGGACCAGGGCTACGAGCCAGAGTACTTCCTCAAGATCATGTTCACCGGCTTCAAGCGCTGCATGTACATCGACACCGGCGTCGCGACGGACGGCTGCCGCGAGACGACGCAGGCGCTTGCGGATCGGCTCGGGCTCCGCTACGTCGAGAGGTGCGGTACTCTGAACGCGATACGGGAGGCTATGCTGCGGACGAAAGACCTGGCTGCGGGATTGACCAACCCGGTCCGATCGGGCGACGCGAACAGAGTGAACGCCGGAGCGGCCTGCTCCGAGTGACGCACAACATCGGCGATTCTCAGTAGCCGACGATAACCATCGCGTCGGTTAGCCAGCCACGCCATAGCATCACTCGCGAATCGGCAAAGATTATTGTGCGAGCAGCACGTCATCGAGGCCTGTAGCCGGGGGATTACGGAGGTTTTGGAGTGAGCGACTCATCGATGGTTTGGATGAACGGCGAGCTGATTGAGGAAGAGAAGGCCGTGGTGCCGCTGATGACTCACTGCCTGCACTACGGGACCGGGGTCTTCGAGGGCATCCGGATATACCAAACCGAGAAGGGGAGGGCGATATTCCGACTCCACGACCACATGGTCCGCTTCCTCAACTCCGCGAAGGTGCTCGACATGCCGATCCCCTACACCCTCGACCAGCTGATCGACGCGGTCAAGCTGACCGTTCGCGAGACGACGGCCGAGGCGGACTACATCCGGCCGATCGCGTTCTACGCGACGAGCAAGAAGCCGAGGCGCATCACCCTCGACCCGCGAGGCTTCAACATCTGGGTCGCCGTCGGCACTTCGTACATCGGAGCATACATGGGGGCTGAGGGGCTGGAGAACGGGGCGAAGGTCATCACCTCGTCCTGGCAGAAGCCGACCAACGCCTCGACGTCGCTGCAGGCGAAGATCTGCGGCAACTACGTGAACTCCGCCCTGGCGAAGATCGAGTCGGACCAGCTCGGCGCCTCCGAGTCCCTGATGCTCAACTCCAACGGCACCGTCGCCGAGGGTCCGGGGGAGAACATCTTCATGGTGAGGGACGGAAAGCTCATCACCCCTCCGATCACGGCCGGAGTGCTGGAAGGTATCACCAAGGACAGCGTGACGGTCCTGGCGAGGGAGAGGAAGATCGAGGTGATCGAGCGGGAGATCACCCGTTCCGAGATATTCTATGCCGACGAGTTCTTCATGACCGGGACCGCGGCAGAGGTAACGCCGATAGCGAGCCTCGACGGAAGGCCGATCGGCACGGGCAAGACCGGTCCAATCACCAGGAGCCTGCAGAAGGCGTTCTTCGATGCGGCGCGAGGTCAGGACCCTAAGCATGCCGACTGGCTCGACTACGTCGATCGAACCGGATGAGAAGCTCGAAGACGCTTCCGTCCCGAGTCCATCGCGTTTCGAGGTCAAGAATCTATTAAGAGACGGCCCTTCCTATGAAAAGGCG
>JAJRAL010000063.1 GCA_028679935.1 Methanomassiliicoccales archaeon
GGCCGCGGAAGGGCCGGACATGGGAATACGTCTTCTACGTCGACATCGACGGCCACGTGAACGACCAGAAGGTGAGCGAGGCGATCACCGAGCTCCTCCGCCGCTCGACCTTCGTCAAGGTCTTCGGCTCCTACAAGAGGGCGAGCCCGCCGCAAGACTAGAGCATCGTGTCAAGCGTCGAGGATATCTGATGCAGGCCGACCTCGAAGTCGCCCCTGGTGCATGAGAACGTCACTCGTATCGACCCTTTCGCTCCGAAGTACGTCCCGGGGCAGACCGCCGTACCGTACCCCTTGAACAGCTTCGTGGCGAACTCCTCGTCATCAATCCCTTTCGGCAGCTGCGCCAGGAACATCAGAGCGCCGTCGGGAAGTCGGACCCTGAGCCTCTTCTCCTCCAGCAGCCAATCCTTGAGGACGCCGAGGTTCTCGCGGGCGATGCGCTGCGCCCTTTCCCGAAACCACTTCTTCCTCGAGATCGCTCTGATCGCCACGGACATCGACCGAGCCGCGGGATGACCAGAGGCGTATTCCCGCGCCGTCGATACCTTCTCCGCGACCTCCTCCGGCCCGATCAGCCACCCGACCCTCAGAGCGCCGAGCCCCCACATCTTCGAGGTGCCGCAGCTCGAAACCCCGTTCTCTGCGATCTTGCAGACCGCGCTCGATGGCTTGCCGTATGACATCTCGCGGAACGTCTCGTCGCACAGTACCAACAGGTCCCTCTTCGCTGCGATCCCCAGCAGTTCCTTGAGCTCGTCGTCGTTCAGCTGCTTCGCCGAAGGGTTGTGGATGTTCGTGATGACCACTGCGCCGGCACCCTTCGACACACACGTCTTGACCGCGTCCATCGGCAGACCGAAATCGTTCGCCCTCGTCCTCTCGAATACCATCGGTTTGCCGTGGAGCGCCTCGGCGACAGCGTAGATTGGCGTATACGTCGGCGTTTCGATCGCGACCCTCTTGCCGCTCGCGGCGCACGCCTCGAGGAAGAGGTAGTTCGAGTTCTGCGCGCCGAAGGTCAACGCGATCCTGGATTCCTTGACGCCATACTGCTTCGCAATTGCCTTGGTCAGCTTGTCCTCAAGCTCGAACTCGTTCAGCCAGCCTTCGCCTTGTATGCACGGATCGAAGCCGTCACCGAACGGCGTCGGAGCGCCCGAGTGGTCGAGGTCGATCTTCGCCCCCTTGCACTTGATGAGCCATTCCTCAAGGAGGTCGGGCGGGTAGTTCAAGGTTCTCCGCCCTTGACCAGCTTGTTGGCGAGGCGATACTCGCCTTGCCAGAACAGCAACGACTTGCTGCGATCATAGGTCGTCCAGACGTCGGTGTGCACGATCTGCCCGAGGAACCAAGTATGGTCCCCGACGTCGAACTCTCCCATCTTGATCGTCTGCACCGACCGCTTCCCCTCACCGCTCAGCTTCTTGCACTCGATGTTGAGCCAGCACTCCTTGACAATCGGCGAAGCGACCCTCTTGCCCTTGACCGGCGTCAGGCCGCACTCCTTGAACTTGTTCTTGCGTGAGCCGCTCTCCTTTCCGCAGGCCTCGACCTTGTCGACGAGGTCCGCCGAAGGGATGTTGATCGTGAAATCGTCGGAGTCAGCCAGCAACCGGTAGATGTTGCGCGACGTCTTGACGCCGATCCCGATCACGACCGGGAACAGCGAGAAGACGTTGAACATGCCGATGGTGGTCACATTCCAGTTCTCCTCCTTGTCACCCGATGCTACGAGCATCACCGGCGAAGGAGGCAGATGGGCAATCGTGTCGAAGACGTCCAGGTCGATCTTCTCGGGCTCTCTACCTACCATATCGATACCTCGGCCGAAAGATTGGATGCCGGAGTAGAAAAGGGTTCCCAACGCGCCAGGCCGAGACCCTGGTCGCAGCAATGGAGCGAGTCGAAGAATCCTAGATCAAATTGGACGGATCAGCGCTTCCTGATGCAGTCCCCGACTAGACGGAATTCGCCGCCCCAATACATGAGCGCCTTCTCGCGAATCTCGCCGTTGGCCGCGTTGGCATGCACGACCTCACCGAGGAACCATATGTGGTCCCCGACGTCGATGACCTTCGTCTTCTTGCACTCGAGGTTGACGAGGCACTCGTCGATGACGGGCGCGTTGATCGCGTGGCCGGGCTTGAGGGTGAAGCCGCACTCCTCGAACTTGTTCGTCTCCTTGCCGCACATCTGCCCGCAGAACAGGACCTCCTCGATGAGCTCCTTTCCTGGGATGTTCACGCTGAAGCCGTCGTACTTGTTCATCAGCTCGTGCGTGTAGCGGCACGGAGAGATGCCGACGCCGATCACCGGCGGATCGAAGGAGAACATGTGGACGAGGACCGCGGTCATGACGTTGCACTCGGCGCACTCCTTGGCGTTCCCGACCCCGACCAAAACGACGGGGAAGGCCGGGAATCCTCGGCACGCCCAGATTGGGTTGACCTCTGGCTTTTCGTCCATTGGAACGGAAGGAACATTGAGCCCGTCTAATAAAGCTAATCCCACTGTTCCTTCGCCTTCGCCTGAAGGTTACACACGTGGCCCTAGCGCCCAGGCGAGGCCAACGGATTTAACTCGTCGCCAGGGAATGCACCTCGGATCGGAATGAAGGCGCGAATAGGCATCATCGGCGGCACCGGCGTCTACGACCCGGAGATGTTCGAGCTCAAGGAGACGGTCAAGCTATCCACGCCATACGGCCCCCCGTCGGACGAGATCAAGATCGGGGAGATCGAGGGCACGGCGGTCGCGTTCCTGCCACGGCACGGCGCCGGACATGTCCTTCCGCCCCACATGGTGAACTACCGGGCGAACCTCTGGGCGCTGAAGCAGTGCGGCGTCGAGCGCGTCATCTCGCCCTGCGCCGTCGGCTCTCTGCAGGAGGACTACGAGCCGGGGCAGATAGCGATCATCGACCAGTTCATCGATTTCACGAAGCTGCGCAAGTACACCTTCTACGACGGCTCGAAGACCGTCCACATCTCCACCGCCGATCCGATCTGCCCGGAGCTGCACGACCTTTTCGTCAACGAGGCCAAACGCCTGAAGATCCCACACAAGAAGGCGGGCGTCTACGTCTGCATCGAGGGGCCGAGGTTCTCCACCAGGGCCGAGTCGCAGATGTACCGCGCGTTCGCCGACGTCATCGGCATGACCCTCGTTCCGGAGTGCCAGCTTGCGAAGGAGCTGGAGATGTGCTACGTCTCGCTGGCGATGATCACCGACTACGACGTCTGGGCGGAGCATCCAGTGGACACGGCGACGATACTCAAGGTGATGGCGGAGAACGTGAGCCGGCTGCAGAAGCTAATCTCGACGACGTTGCCGAAGATACCGTTGCAGAGGAAGAAGTGCGACTGCGGCAGCTCGCTCGCGATGGCCGGGGCCTGACGCTCAGCCCTTGTTGATCTCCTGGATGACGCGTAGCCCTTCGTGGACGTGCTTCTTCGGCTCCAGCTGGCCCGACAGGACGAAGCGCACCGTTCCAGTCTTGTCGATGACGAAGGTGACCCGCCCAGCAGTGTGCGCCAATCCGTACGCGCCGTAGAGATCCCTCACCTCGTCGCCCTCGTCGCTCAGGAGGGTGAAGGGAAGCTCGTGCTCATCCTTGAAGCGCTTCTGTGTCGCGACGTCGTCGCCGCTCACGCCGATGACGATCGCGCCTTCCTTCTGGAACTCCTCATGCATGTCACGGAACTCCTTCGCCTCGAGCGTGCAACCGCTGGTGAAGCTCTTCGGGTAGAAGTACAGGACGAGCGCGGTCTTGCCCAGGACGTCCGCCATGTCCACCGTCTTGCCGTCTTGGTCTGGAAGCTTGAATACGGGTGCCTTGTCGCCGACCTTCAGCATTTTCGCCATTTGCCTTGCCCCGCCTCGCTTCGGACCAAGTGCTAGATAATCCTACCGCCGAACCGGCCTCTACATTCTACGAGCGCGACCTTGGGCGGCAGACTACTAATAGGCCACACGACAAACATCACCAGGCGTCAGGAATTCACCTGTGGACGAGGCGGTCGCCTGAGGTAGCGGAGCATGACGAGTTTCAGCAAGTATGTACTGATCTACATCATCGCAATCGTTCTGGTCATCACCGCGGTAATGGCGTACCTGATAGTGAACGGCCACACATCACCCTAGGTTAGTCATGTCCGACCGAAAGGATGAACTGCATCGCGATGCGATTTGTCGTCGATGAGCTGCTATCTCCACAACCTCGACGAGGTGTTGAAAGAGGCCGGTCTGGAAGTAAACACGAAGAACCGGAAGAAGATTGACGAGGTGATCCACCGCATCGCCGGCGTCGAGTACCAGTCGTGCCCTTCCGCCTGGAAGAAGGTGAAGGAGATGATGGCGGAGGACCGCGAAGGTCTCGTCAACAGGATCCGCGAGGAGTTCGCAAAAGCTTGAGCGCCTACTCCCCGACGAGCTTCTTGTACGTTGCCGCGTCCAGCAATTGGTTCGCCTCGGTGGCGTCGGCGAGCTTGAGCTTGGCCAGCCATCCCTTCCCGTACGGTTCTTGATTGATCGCTCCAGGTGCATCGTTGAGCGACTCGTTGACCTCGACGACCTCGCCGGTCGCGGGGCTGTAGATGTCCGAGACGGTCTTCACGCTCTCCACCGCCCCGAGCC
>JAJRAL010000052.1 GCA_028679935.1 Methanomassiliicoccales archaeon
ACCTCTTCAACCGGCGTTGACCTTGTCGATGAAGCTCCCGACCTCGCCCTCTTCCAGGCGCCGGAACTTCTCGCCACGCTTGACCACGCCGATCTCGACCGCCTTGGGGTTCAGCTTCTCCTCTTCGGTCGCCTTCTTGAGCGCCTTGAGCCCGAGGTTTATCGCTGCCGCCATGTCCATTCCTTCGGCGTACTCCTCCTCGAAGACCTCCATCACCGCGTTGCGTCCCGCGCCGATGCTGCCGGCCTTGTAGGAGACGAGCGCCCCGCTCGGGTCCGTCTCGAAGAGATGCTCGCCCTGGTCGTCCACCCCGGCCACGAGGAGCGCGGTCCCGAAAGGCCTCACTCCCCCGTACTGGGTGTAGTTCTGCTTGTAGTCGCAGACCCGCTTGACCAGCTCCTCGACGCTCATCTCCTCGTCGTAGGTGATCTTGTTGATCTGGGCTATCACCCTTGCCTGGTCGACGAGGATGCGTGCGTCCGCCACTAGGCCCGACGTCGCGCAGCCGATGTGCCCGTCGATCTTGAATATCTTCTCGATCGACTTCGGCTCCATCAGGCGGCTCGCTATCCGCTTGTCAACGATCAGGACCACGCCGTCCTTGAACTTCAGGCCGACGGTGGTCGTTCCCCTCTTCACCGCTTCTCTCGCATACTCGACCTGGAACAGCCTCCCATCAGGGGAGAAAACTGTTATGGCCCTGTCATATGCCATCTGTCCCGGTTGCATAGAAACTCACACCTATTCCTTAGCTATACGGGCACACCTAAAGAAGTCCCGATATATATTTGTTAGGGGTGGACGCTGCGCCCCACCCGGTTCATCTGGCTAGCCCCTCTTCGGCGCCCTAGGAGCGGGCCTCCGATTCCGGTCCTTCGGTAGACGCGGGATGCCCAAAGCGGTCCTCAAGGTGCGGAGGGTGCCGGACGCGAGCACGGTCTCGATCTCGAACCCGAGGCTTCCGTTCGATCCGAGGGAGTTCAGCGCCTCCTTGACCTTGCGTTGGTCAATCGGCGAGGTGCGCACGATGCCTATCCCGCCGTGATGCTGAATTGGCTTGACCTCGTTCGCACCGCTAGCATCCTTCGCCTTTCTCGCGATCTCATTGAACGCTTGAGAGGTGAGGGCGCTTGGAGGGGATGTGATGAAGGCGATGTACCTCCGCCTTCCCCTCTTCGCCTTCACTACCATTTCGACCTCTAGCAGATCGGTCCGTAGCGGCTGAGGAAGTTGTTCGACTTGACTCCGGTGCAGACGACCATTATCCTGAGCTTGTGCTCCATCTCGGGGTCGACGGCGCATCCCCAGATTATCCTCGCCCCGGGGTTGATCTTCTTGCCCACGAGTTCCGCCGCGCGCTCCGCCTCCGAGACGGTCATGTCAGGACCGCCGACGACGCGGATGAGAGCGCCTCTCGCCTCTGAAGTATCGATGTCCCCTAGGAGCGGCGAGCCCATGGCATCGTCGACCGCTTTGTCGACCTTCTCCATCTTGCCGTCGGAGTCGTCCGCCTCTCCCAGGCCGATCATCGCGACCCCGCCGTTCTTCATGATCGTAAGCATGTCGTTGAAATCGACGTTCACGAGGCCAGGCTTTGTGAGCACCTCGGTGATCCCCTTGATGCTCTGCATCAGGACCTCGTCCGCGACCTTGAACGCGGCCTCGAGCGGCAGCTTCGGCACGAGCTCGAGCAGGCGGTCGTTCGGGATGACGATCGTGGTATCGCAGTGCTCCCTAAGTCGGTTCAGTCCCTTCATCGCGTTCTCCGACCGGATCCTGCCCTCCGCCCTGAACGGCATCGTGACCATTCCCATGACGAGGGCCCCCTTCATCTTCGCGAGCTCGGCGACGACGGGCGCGGAACCCGTACCCGTCCCGCCCCCCATGCCGGCGGTGACGAAGACTATCTGGCGGTCGTCGATGTACTTCAACAGTTCCTCCCTCGCCTCCTCGGCCGAGGTCCTCCCGATCTCGGGGATCGCTCCGGCCCCGAGCCCCTTCGTCGTCGAGCGACCGAGCAGAACCTTGTTCGGCGCTTGGATCGAGAGAAGATGCCTCGCGTCGCTATTTGCCGCGACCAGCGTTGCGCCGGTGACGCCGGCCTGCGCAAGCCGACGGACCGTGTTCGAGCCGCCGCCCCCGCAGCCGATGATCGAGATCTTGACCTTGATCTGCTCGACCAGTTTCCTCAGTTCCTCGTCGTCCGGGCTGCTCGATGGCGCCGGGGCTCCCCCAGAAAGGGCCCCGTCGTTGCCAGATCTAGCTAGCGCGCCGTCTACGAAAGATGACTTCATGTGCACCCATCCTTGGCCAGGTATAGCTAGCTGAATATATAAATCCATTTTGCTTGTGGCTCGCCGCTCAGACGAACTCGAAGGATGCTCCGCAGCGCCCGCAGAAGCTGTCCTCTCTTCCGAGTGCGGCGCCGCATTCCGGGCATGTCTCGCCGAGCAGAGCTCCGCACTCGCACGTAGCCGACTCCGGGATTACGGGCTTGCCGCAGACCGGGCACGACCCGGACGATTGCACGTCGAACCGCTCCCTGCAGATCGGACACTCGGTGCGGTCCGCTGGCACTCTCGTGCCGCAGGACGGGCAGTCGAAGTCCTCGCCCTCGTCGACGATGATCGCCCCGCAGGCGCATTCGTTCGTCCCCTGGGGCAGCTCCGAGCCGCACAGCGGGCAGGAACGTCCTTCCTTCGATTCCCAAATCATGGAGATGGCGGCAGATGCGGCCTTCTGGCGGTCGGACTGCCGCGGCCGGACGATACGGTCCTCGCTCAGCGTGCCCTCCGAGTACGAGGCACCGCAGTATGGGCAGGAGGATGCCCTCGTCAGGCAGGCGGGGTGAAAATCCTTGCCGCAACTGCACCGTGCATACTCCAACCCCTCCTTGACCCTCCCGAGGCAGATCTGGCATATCACCGGCTTGATCTTCGGGCCGTTCACGACCACTCTGCGGTTCTCCTTCGAATGCGGACGGAACGTGCGCAGGAGCACCTTCTTGAGGCGGAT
>JAJRAL010000203.1 GCA_028679935.1 Methanomassiliicoccales archaeon
CGCGGCCCACGTGGTCTGCGGCCTGGTGGAACGTTCGATCTTCGGCCGCCCCACCGTCTTCATCGACCGCGACAACACCATGGCCAAGGACGTCCCGTACTGCCCCAAGCCGGAGGATATGAAGCTGCTCCCGGGCGTCGGCGAGGCGATCCGGAGGCTGAACGACGCGGGCCTGCTGGTCATCGTGATAACGAACCAATCCGGCGTGTCCCGGGGATTCTTCAACGAGAAGACGCTCCGCGCGATCCATGAGAAGATGAAGGCCGACCTGGCGAAGAAGGGGGCGAAGGTCGACGGCATCTACCACTGCCCTCACCTGCCCGACGCGGGCTGCAAGTGCCGCAAGCCCGAGGTGGGAATGGTCATGCAGGCGCTCGCGGACTTCCCGATCGATCTCTCCGCTTCGTACGTCGTCGGCGACAGTGAGCACGACATCGAGCTTGGTAGGAGGATTGGGGCGAAGCAGATCCGCGTCACGAGTTCCTTCAGCCTGCTCGACGCGGCGAAGCGCATAGTCAAGGAACGGAAGGCTAGCGCCCGAGGTCCTTGGTCGACCTGACCTGTTCCCAGACCGGCTGATCGCCTTTGTTGAGCGCGACGTGCAGCGAGGCGTACGCCCTCGATCCAATCTCCATCAGCACGGCGACGAGGATCCCGATGGGATGGCGCCTGTTGTCGCTGGCGAACCCCGCGTACGCCCTCATCAGCGAACCAATGTCCCAGGTCGCGAACCTGACCCCGTACCATTTCCGCATGTAGCGCTCGCCGATGTTGACCCTGACCCTCTGCCTGAAGAAGTCCCCGATGTCGCCGGGGCCGCGGTTGTTCACCACCGCTCCGGGCATGTAGACGGTCCTCAATCCGCGCTTCTCGCTCTCCATCCGGATGATGTCCTCGTCGGATTGCGTCCCCTCTGGAAGAACGATCCCCAGGGGGCGGAACGCCATCAGCTCGCCGATCTTCGGGTCGATTAGTGCGACCCGGTGGTGCATATCCCAAAGCATGTGGACCGCGAAGCCAGAGAACGAGTCCTTGGAGTTTGTCGGGACGGGATGCCCTCCCGCGACGCCGACGGACGGATCGCGGAACGGCTCGAGCAGCGCCTGGAGGCAGCCGGGCGTGAGGCGGTTGTCGGCGTTCACCAATACGAGGACGTCGCCCTTCGCCAAGGTCATGAAGAGGTTGATGGCGGCGTTCTTGCCTTTCCTCTCCTGCTGCACGACCAGCCTGACCCTCCGGTCCTTCTTCTCGTATTCCGAGGCGATCTCGTTCGTGCGGTCGGTGCTGCCGCTCGACACCACCAGCACCTCGATGAGCTCGAACCCGCTCAGCGCCTCGGACGAAACGGACTCGAGGCAGGGCAGCAGGTTGCCCTCCTCGTTGTAGGCGCAGATTCCGACCGAGACGCTGGGCATCAGGACCGCTGCATAATCGCCTGATGGTTATTTTAAGATGCCATGACCGGCCGGGAAGGACCTCCTGGCATGACCGCTGACAAGCCTCTTGGAGGGGGTCGCCAGGGCCCGCAAGGGATAAATATCGTTATGGCCTTCTTTCCGCCGGAGTGGGAATGGCTCAGACTGCTGTAGACCAATACGCCAGGCTAACGATAGTTCTTCCCACTTTCAATGAGGCCGACAACATCGGCAGCATGGTGCCCGAGCTATTCTCGATGTATCCCGGTGCCCACATCATCGTCGTTGATGACTCGTCCCGGGACGGGACCGCAGCGGTCGTCGAGGCGATGGAGAAGCAGTATCCCGGCCTGAGGCTGATCGAGCGCAAGAACACGAAGAGAGGGCTCACCGCTTCTGTGATGGAAGGCATCCTCACCGTCGAGACCCCGTACTTCGTGAACATGGACGCCGACTTCCAGCACCCGCCCGCCTCGGTCGCCGATCTCTATTCGGCGCTGGAGGGAGGGGCCGACCTGGTCATCGGGACCAGACACTCGATGGGGCCGCTGACGTTCTCGAGGAAGATCGCCTCGCAGGGGGCGCACAAGCTCGCCGCCACCTACCTCTGGTTCAGGCGGCAGCCGGGGTCGACGGACCTGATGAGCGGCTTCTTCGGCGGACGAACGGACGTGGTGCGCGACGTCATCGTTCGGAAGGGGGACAAGTTCGAGAGGAAGGGATTCAAGGTCCTGTTCGACGTGCTCAAGTTCCTGCCGAAGGACGCGAGAAGGCAGGAGGTTCCATACACCTTCGGGGACCGGACCAAGGGGCAATCGAAGCTCAACGGGCAGGTCGTTCTTTCGGTCATGCGCCAGTGTGGGCCGTTCGGAAAGGCGACGGGCTTCTCGCTCGAGTTCTTCTTGATCAATCCGGCAGGCCGCGTCGTCGGCCTTCTGATCTTGGCCGCGATATTCATGATCGCGGTATTGATGACCGGCGCTCCGCCGCCGAAGCCGTGACGGTCGCAGTTGCTCAGCAACGTATTTCTACGCCCCGTCTACAATAGGGAAGACGGTGTTTGATTGAGGCAGTTCGAGGTCTATGTACAGAACAAGCCAGGCGAGGTCGCCAGGCTTGCAGAGGTTTTGGCCAAGAACGCTGTGAACGTCAGGGGGATATCCACCGATCTCGGCGGGAGCCCTGGCATCGTCCGCGTCATCACGGACGATGAGGCGAGCGCGCGCAAGGTGCTTACCAGTGGCGGGATGGAGTTCAAGGAGCGCGACGTCCTCGTCCTCTCGCTATCCGACAAGCCCGGCGAATTGGCCAAGATGACGAGGAAGCTCGCCCGGGCGGGGATAAACATCGAGAGCCTCTTCATACTCGGGCCGAAGACCTCAGAGGTCCAGATGGCGATCGGCGTCGACCAGAAGGAGAAGGCTCAAGAACTGCTCCTCAAGTGATCTTCGGCCCCTCGCAGGTGTCTTTGCCGCCGTTCGGACGGATGTTGACCAGGATGATCGAGACGATGATCAGCACCGCCCCTATCGCGGTCGGCCAACCTGGCATCTCGCCGAGTATGATGATCGCGAAGATCATCGCGAAAACGATCTCGAGGAGCAGGATGACCGAGGAGTCGGTCGCCCCCCTCCCCTTGAGGCCCATGATGTAGAGAAGCCACGCGGCCCCGGTGCAGAACACGGCGAGGTAGATGAGCGACAGCCCGCCAGCCGTGTCGAGCGGGCCGATGGTACCGAAGATCAGGGCGATCGGGATCGAGGTTATCGCCGCGGTGGTGACGACCGCCGCCGAGGTCATGTACGGCTCGACCCTCCTGTCGACGAACTTCTTCTGGTAAACGATGTAGAAGGCCCAGACGATGCCGGCCATGAACACCAGGATATTGCCTACGAGGGTACCCTCGCTCAGCGTCGACATGTCCCCACCGGTCGTGACGTAGGCGACGCCCAGCACGCCGATGATCAGCCCCAGGATGGTATAGCGGTTGCACCTCTCCGAGAGGACGAAGTACGAGATGACGGCGACGAAGACGACGTTGATGTCGACCAGCAGCACGGTGTTCGTGGCGGTGGTCTGGGTCATTCCGACGTTCTGGAGCGTGAGGCCTATCATGTTCAGGATACCGATGCCCCAGACCATCGGGTCGCGGAAGATCCTCGTCTCGAAGGTCTTCATGGCGAAGGCGATTATCAGGAGCACCTCAGCCCCGATGATCCACCTCACCATGCCGAAGTAGTACGGGTCCGCGTTCGTGACGCCGATCTTCGCAGCGACGAAGGACGTCCCCCAGAGGAAGCTCGAGAGGATGAGTAGCTGCGCGTACTTGTCGATCTTGAGCCTCACGGCCGCCGATGAACTATCGGACTATTTCAAGGGAGCGGTGGAACCAACCTCAGTCCAGCGTGGCACTTGATAGCGTTTTGCAGGGCTCGATTTCGCGACCGTCGGCGACGACGCAATCGACGAGCACGGACGATTCCCCGACCTTGCATCCCTCCCCTAGGATGCAACCCTTGAGCCTCGCATTCGGACCGATCACGCAGCCGTTCATCAGAAGCGAGCCCTCGACCCGGGCCCCCTCGCCTACGGAGCATCTATCCCCGATCACCGACCCGTTGACGACGGCGCCGTGGCCAACGACGGCCTTGATGCCAAGATAAGAAGGACCGATGAGTCTGGCGCCTTCCGCGCGGAACCCTGCTCCGACGAGCTTGCCTTCGACCTGCGCACCGGCGACCTTCATTTCCGTGCCTTTGCGCTCAGCCATCTTCAGGTTCGCGTCGAGCAGGTCCGCCGGCCTGCCGATATCCTTCCACATCCCCGTCAGTCTCGAGCCGAAGAGGGAGTGGCCCTCCTCCAGCAGCTTCGGGAACAGGTTCTTTGAGAAATCGAACTTCGTTGCCTCGGGAATGTATGCGAGGGCGTCGCGCTGCATGACGTACGCACCAGCATTGACAAGATTGGAGAATACCTCCTCAGGCTTCGGCTTCTCCTTGAAACGGATGATCCGGCAGCTCTCATCGAGCCCCACGATCCCGAACTCGGTCGGCTTCTCGACCTCCGTGAGCGCAATCGTTACCATCGCCTTGTTCCTCAGATGCGATGCGATGACCTTGCCCAGGTCGATGTCCATGAGGGTGTCCCCCATGACGACGACGAACGTCTTGTCGAGCCTCTCTTCGAGGAGCTTCACCGCCCCGGCCGTCCCCATCGGCTCCTCTTCGTATGCAAAGACGACGTCAACGCCGAAACCTTCGCCCCTGCCGACCGCCCTCTCGATCGCCTCGGATCGATATCCACAGGCGAGGATGACCTGCTCGACGCCGGCGGAGGCGAGCGCATGCAGGGTGTAGTCGACGCACGGCCTGCCGAGAACTGGAAGGAGTGGCTTCGGGCGGTTGTTCGTGAGGGGGCGCAGCCTCGTACCCTCTCCGCCGACGAGAACGATTGCCTGCC
>JAJRAL010000139.1 GCA_028679935.1 Methanomassiliicoccales archaeon
CCTTGATGGCCCACGGCGTGACCCTCCTGTCCTCCGAGCCGAGCATGAGGATGATCGGGCCCTTGAGCGACTTCGTCTCGTCGGCGTCTTGGATCATGCCGTAGTAGTCGACGCAGAAGAAGAAGTCGAGATCGCACGCGGCTTGCAGGGCGAACCCTCCTCCGGCGCAGAATCCCATCGTGCCGATCGGTGCTCCCGGTCCTAGCTTCTCCCTGAGGATCTTGAGGCCGCCGGACATGCAGGCGAGCAGCTCCTCCCTCTGCACGTGCTGCGTGAGGAAGAGCGCCTCGTTCCTATCCTTCGCGAGCTTGCGCCCGAAGAGGTCGACGAGCGCCACCCAGAACCCCTGGTCCGAGAGGTCCTTCCCAACCTGGCGCGCGTAGTCGTCCTGGCCCATGAACTCGTGGACGAGCACGACGCCGACCCTCACCTTGCCTTCGAACAGGCGATAGTCCCAACCTCCCTCGGAGACGTCCTCCATCTTACGCACCTAGAGATCGGTGCGGTGCCTGAGCCTAATGAACATGATGCCGTTTCGGGCTCGTGTCATTCCCCAAGCAGGCTCGGGAGACATGAATCGAAGTCTTCGGGGAAGTCGTGGGCCAACCCGTCGACCAGTCTGAGGCTGTGTCTGACCCCCGCCTTCCTCGAGCAGTTCGGACAGGCGCTTCGCGTGGGCGAGACAATCGATGTCGTCGGTGCCGCAGACGACTCGCGTCGGGCGTCGTGCTGCTTCACCTTGCCACCGGCATCGAGTCTGAGGCCAGGTGAAGGCAGCCGGACCAGGAGACAGATGGTCCGAATCTACCTTTTCGATGCGTCAGCGGCCTCGCTGATCGCGTCCACCCACTTGGGGTTGAGTATGCCCCCGAAATCCAGCGTGTAGGTCTCCCCGCCGGTCTCTACGTTCACCTTTCCGCCCTGGAAAGACTTCTTGACCTTGGATACGTTCTTCAGTTGGATGTTGATCGTACCTTCACCAAGTTTGAACATGGAAGGACCAGAAATGGCGTTCCAATCGCTCGGCACCATTATCAGCCTTCTATTGGTCAGATAGATCATCATGGTCTCACCCTTCTTGATGAGGGTGCCCTTGGTCACGTTCCCACGGTACTTGTCGGTCTTCTTCAGAATCGTCTCTCCAGGCTCTAGCTGCAAGTCGATCTCCGGCTCCTTCTCCTCCTTCTTGAATAGGGACGCTTTAACCCCCCCCAGCAGGAAATCAGGTTTGATTTGGCTTATCAACTTATCCTTTGGTTGATCTCGGGATGAGCCAGAGGGAGAGAGCAGATGATGCGCCGAGGATTGAGATACAGCGGTGTAGGATAAGTTCGCTCGCTTCCGAGGACGACTGGATCCCGCTCATCCTCGAACAACATGCGGATTGGGGTCGTTCGGGTGTCCTTTGGTCTTCAGGTTCCGAACAGCTCGAACCAAGTCACGAATGCGAATACCATAAGGGGGTCGAAGCCCGCCTGCTTCACATCAATCTTGACGAAGTCTCCCATTGGTGAGGGGCCTACGTTGGCAACGAGGCCCTTGTCCGGCGCAAGGAAGTTCAAGAACGGCTGATGCCTCTCATGCTTGGTCGTCGCTAGGAAGGCGATCGGTTCTCCCTGAGGATTCAACAGTGCAAACTTGTCCGATTTCAGGGTGGCATCTCCGAACACGCCGCTAACGCCGAACTCCTGCTTCGTCTGCTTTATCATTCCTCGATTCGAGTGTTGGGGACCGAATACGGCGAGCTCAAGATGCATGAACTTCCCGAGGTTTCGAACCTCCCCCTGAACGACGCCGTTGGCGTCCTTGATGACAACGACACCGAGCTTCTCCGGTTCGTAGCTGCCCAGCATCCCGCCATCGGCGTCCTTAATCAGCTTGCTCTTCTTCTTCTTGTTGCTCAGGACCTCTCTCTCGACGAGATATTGCGTCGCCTCGAACACACCAACTCCCCCACAGACTTCGATGCCTGAGCTCCGATATATAGGCTGGCACGGATGGTCTGGCGCATATCCACCTCAGGCCCCCCGTTTCTCGCTCTCCTCCTTCTCCTTGCTCTTCCTCTGCACCCACTTCGGCGCCCACCAGTTCCACTTCCCGAGCAGCGACATGATCGCTGGCACGAGATAAGTGCGGACGACCGTAGCGTCCAGCAGGATCGCCACCATCAGCGCCAGGCCGAACTGCATCAGCATCGGGTTGCCGGTCAGGATGAGCGAGCCGAAGGCGGACGCCATGACGACGCCGCAAGCGGTGATGATCCCGCCGGTCTGCAGCAGGCTGTGCTTGATCGCCTCGTTCGTCGACATGCCCTTGTGCGCCTCCTCGCGGATGCGCGTCGAGAGCAGGATGTCGTAGTCCATGCCGAGGCCAAGGCAGACCACTAGCAGGATTAGCGGTACCTCGAAGTTCAGGTACATGCCCATGCCCCATTGGAACACCAGGCCGGTGATTACCAGGGTCCAGAAGATCGACATCAGGATGGTCACGATCGAGCGCAGCGGGTTGAGGACCGAACCGAGCACGAACATCAGCACGACGAAGATGAACAGGATGGCGAAGCCGATGATCTTGACGAAGTCGCTGGACATGGTCGAGGCGAAGTCGTACATGATAGCTGTTCCGCCGCCGACGTAGGCGGCGTTGATGTCCGCCTCCTGCTGATCGACCGTCGACGCGATGCTCCGGATCTCGAGGATGCTGCTCATAGCCTGCTGGCTGAACGGATCCTCTTGGAAGATGATGGCGACCATGGCGCTGTTGTTGCCCGTGCCGATCATCACGTGCATCACCGCTAGGGCCTGGGCCGCTTCGACGGTGTACTGCGTACTAAGGTTGGCGTAATCGACAAGCACGCCGAACGGCCTGGTCGGGCTCAGGAGCATCCCGATGCCGGGGACCTCGGCCAGACGTTTGGACATGTCCTCGATAGAGTTCAGCATCGTGATGTTGAAGTCGCCGTTGTCAAGATAGACCGAGCTGGTCATGTTCAGGCCGACGATCGTCGGCTGTACCATTCCGCCGCCGAAGGTCTGCTCCATCGATTCGATCCCTGCCTTCGACTCGCTCGCGGGCATGACCTCGACGAGGTCGAACGAGGTCGGCGTGGTCGCGACGACGTAGATCGCGGGAACGGAGACGAGCAGGGCGGCGACGAGGAGCACCTTGGCGTGCTTCATCGAGAAGTCCGCGGCGTGGGTGAAGTACCTGATGCCGAGCTTGGTCGCAGGCCGGATGCTCTTCGAGGGCCAGAAGATCTTGTCGCCGAAGATGCTGAGCAGCGCGGGGATGAGCGTCAGCGCGATCATCAGGGCGAGGATGATGCCGATGGCGAGCGTGCCGAATGACCGGACGATGTCCATGCTCGCGAGGAACAGCGCACCGAAGGCGATGATGACGGTGGTGGCGCTCGTCGCCACGGTCTCCCCGGCCCAGGTGACAGCCTCCTCGACCGCATCCTCCTTGGTCCTTCCGTTCCGCCTCTCCTCGCGGTACCGGCTGAGGAGGAAGATGCAGTAATCGCATCCCGCCCCCAGGCTTGCGGTGATCATCAGGGTGATCACCATGAAGTTGACGCTGAAGACGTACGCCGCTATGATGTACAACGCCGCGAAGCTGATACCGAGGCCCATGCCGATGGCGGCGGGCGGGAGGCCGGCCGCGAGCGGGGAGCTGAAGAAGAGCCCGATGAGCACGAGGATCAGGATGATCGCCACGGGATCGATGATCGCCAGGTCCTCGTTCAGCGCGACGGTCTGATCGTACGTCATAGGATCCATCCCGGTGACGTAGTAGGTCGCTTGGGTCTGCGCGAAGTCCTGTTTGGCGTACTGACGCAGCAACGTGACGTAGTTCACCCCTGAGACGACCTTGCCGTCGTGACTGAAGCTGACCATCATGATCGACGATTGGTTGGCGCCTCCGACTAGCATGATCGGGATGAGGGGCAGGACCGGCAGCGGGAAGCTCGGGACGGTGGAATTGAGTATGATCTGCCCCGACAGCGCCTTGACCGCCGTCAGGTTGGGCGAGGAACCGAGGTCGATGATCGTCTGCACCAGCCACGGCTGCGTCTCCGTGTACTGGCCGAGGAATTGTACCGTCAATTGGTGGATGGCGGTGAGGTTGTCCCTCTGCTCCCATCCCAGCTCGAAGTAGTAGACCTCGATCAGATCGCTGACCGGCGGCCCCGCGGCCTGCTGTGTTGTCGTTGCCGCGAACGTCGCGTATTGCCGGAACTGCTGGACTGTGGGCGCGGCGCTCGATGCGTTCCATTGGGAGTAGAACGTGTCGTAGTAGAGCAGGCAGTCGTCCTTGATCTCCGAGGGTAGCAGGGAGAGGATGGCGTCCAGGATGGTCCGGAAGATGACGTCGTTGAAATGTGAGATGCGGTGGAAGTCGGTGTAGTTGCTGAGGTTGAAACTCTCGTGCACGACCGTCAGGTAGAGCCGGACGAGGAAGCCCTGCGAAACGATGAACGGGTCGACGATGAACCCTGAGTAACCGTCGGCCATGGCCTTGTCTAGGCGTACGGCGGGATGCAGATAGTACACTGGATCTGATGAGGTGGAGTTCCAGGCCGCGGTGAAGTGCCGGTAGTAGGTCCAGAGCATCTCTATCTCGGTCGCGTTCAGGCTCGGGCGATGCAGAATTATCTCCTCGATCGCCACCTGCGTCGAGTTGTATGTGCGGTTGTCGATCTGCGCTATGCTCCCGCCGCTCATGTTCTCGACGAGCCAGGTATCGTAGTACAGCTTCGGCACGCCGTACTCCATGAGCAGGGTGTCCTGGGTGTTGTTGAACGATTCCCAGTAGCCTATCGGCACCTGGAAGAGGAAGAGCGGTATCCCGACGGACAAGTTGGAGGCGAGCGAGTAAAGTGGCGCGATCTGCTCGATGTAGATGACCGAGTAATCGTACAGGGCGCTGTAGATCGAGGTGATAGTCGCGTTGGCTTTGATCGTTCCGTCCGCGGACGCTTGCTGGATCTGATGGGTCAGGTTGAGCACGGCGAGCTTGATGTCCTGGTCGAAGATGTGCTGCGGCTGGGCATCGATCAGGATGATCGAGCCGCTCATCGACGAGCTCGTGCCGCCGAAGTTCTGGTTGATGTACCTCTGGGCCACCACCGATGGCAGGTCCTCCGTTCCTGACGAGTCCATGGTGTAATCGACAACATCCTTGACCATCGGGGCGATCGGCAGGGCGATCAAAAGGAGAATGATCCAGGCGACGACGATCAGCTTGCTCCGGCGATTGATGAACTTGCCCAGGCGACGGAACGGATTCAAACTGTCAACTCCTGCTCGATGATAGATCAAATGGTCGTTCGGCCCACCAGCCGTCCGACCGTTCTGAGTGCCTGGTGAGGTGCATCTCGTTTTGCGATATAATAATCCGGGTGTCTAGGTCGCCTAGCCCGATTCTATCCATCGAGGGTCGCTAGACCCGTTGGCACCTCTCGCAATAGTAGATGCTCCCGCCCATGTAGGCCTCTTTCTTGATGATCGTCCCGCAGACGGGGCAAGGCTTGCCCACCGTGTTCTTGCTGAGGATGGTCCGATAGCCTCCGGGGCGTCCGAAGAGGTCCGATTCGGTATCTCTGCCTCGTTTCCTGGCCATGTCTGCGAGAGTGCCCTTGGTCGCTTCGAACAGGATCTTGGTCTCCTTCCCGATCAGCGTGTTGACCTTCTTCTTGGGATGCATTCCCGCATTGAACAGAATGTCCTGCAAGACACCGTTGCCTAGTCCTGGTATCCTCTGCTCGGTCGCCAGGAGAGCCTTCAGACTCAGTTTCTGGACTTCTGGTGTGGAGACGATGGAACGGAAGTAGGCGTCATTGAAGGCTGGTGAGAAGGGTGAAGGCTTTTCCCTGGCTACCTTGTAGTACGGGTTGTCGAGTTCGCCCTCCGTGAAGGCCCCCATCCCACCATACATCTGGACGGCGGCGCTGAGGGCTGAGCCGTCCTCGAACTCGATCAAGAGCTGGTGCTTGGACGGGCGCGGCTCGCCTGCACCATGGAACCTGATGTTGGCTCCTTCCCCCAAAAGAATGCAAGCCCCATCCACCTTGATCTCAACGAGACCACCGTAGGCGACGGCCTTTCCGATGGTCCTTCCTTTGAGGAGGTCGCCATACCTGGATTGGTCTCCATAGTACCAGGCCAGTCTGTGAGGAGTGTGTGCTGCCGTTACGCCGAGAACTCGCTTCCCGGCGACTGTTTCGTTCGTTTGCTCTGCGATGTTCAGAGCTTCCGGCAGCTCGATCATTGGGACACCTTCAAGGCTTGAGGCACCGACGACCAGTGGCGTGACGACCACTCGCCTCCGGGCCCTTAAGCGTTATCGTCGGCCGAAGTCCTCAAGTTCCTTTGTCGATAGCGGATATTAGGCCCAGGATACCCCCCAGAAGAACAAGGAGACCGCCTATCCCTCCGCCGATCGCGCCGACGATGATCAGCACCACTGCCCATACCGTTTTCCCTGCATTCCTTGAACCGAGGACCGCCACCACGCCTAGGATCATTGTGACGAAACCACCGTACAGGAAGCCCCAATGGAAGATTGGTTCGCCAAAGGAGGAGACGACCAATCCCAGGAATCCGAAGACGATCATCAGGACGCCGCCCACCAACGCCAGGATGTAGGCCGCTCGAGAGATCGAGGTCTCAGCCGTCGTCTACCACCAAGCCATCACTTTCGTTGCTGCTTTCAGTAGGCATCCAGAATCCTCCTTCTCAATTCCATTCGCTTGCTCAAGTCGTTCCTCGGCCCGGTTTCGATTCGGCACCGCCATCGAACCGGGTTTGGAAAAGGCCAGTATTTGAACCCTGCACGCTGTCAGAGCGCTTGTGCAATTGAGAATGGTTCTGCACAAAATATGTATATATGC
>JAJRAL010000146.1 GCA_028679935.1 Methanomassiliicoccales archaeon
ATTCCGCTGACAATCGATTCCAATCTGCCTCAATAGTGATGAAAATGTCAGTTCGGATGCCAAGAACGGAGTGTCTCGCTAGGTAGCGGAGGGACAAGCACTAGAACGGCATTGCAGAAGTGTTACCTAAAAAGATATCACGCCGGGTACATAATGGCCTCGGAGCTACCCGCCAACAGGCTATCCGGACACCAATTAGTTTATTCAAGAGGACCGTTATCGCACTCTTGGGATGAGGCCTTCCTCACTCCCTTCGCATGAAACTCCTTCTTCGTCCGAGGCGAGACAATGAAGAGGATCGTGAGCATCGCGGAGCTAGGTGCGGGAGATATCCCTATTGCCGGAGGAAAGGCTGCCAATCTCGGGGAACTGATGTCCGCTGGGTTCAACGTTCCGGGCGGCTTCGTCCTAACGACCTCGGCCTATGACAATTTCCTGGAAGCGAACGGCCTGGCGCCGAAGATCGAATCGACGCTGAAGAAGGTCGACGTGTCCTCTGAGGCCTCGTTGCAGGAAGCCTCGGTCAAGATCCGCAAGTCTTTCGACGAAGCGAAGATGCCTGAGGACCTGAGGCTGGAGGTTCTGAAGGAGTTCCATCACCTCTTCGAGGGCAAGAGGAAACCCGGTCTGGTCGCGGTTAGGTCGAGCGCGACTGCCGAGGACCTGCCAACGGCGAGCTTCGCCGGTCAGCAGGACACCTTCCTGAACATCGGTGACCCCGATGACCTTCTGGACAAGGTCAAGAAGTGCTGGTCCTCGCTCTTCACTCCTCGGGCCATCTCCTACCGCACGTCGAAGGGCTTCGAGCACTCGGCGGTCAAGCTGGCGGTCGTGGTGCAGAAGATGGTCAACTCGGAGGTCGCGGGCATCATGTTCACCGTCGACCCCAACTCCGAGCTGCCGCACATCATCGTCGAGGCGGGATACGGGCTCGGCGAATCGATAGTGGGCGGCAAGGTCACGCCCGATACGTACGTGGTCGACAAGTTCCACACCAAGATCATCAACAAGATGATCTCCAAGCAGACCTGGAAGCTCGTGCGCGGCAAGACCGGGGAGACCGTCAAGGCGGACGTCGCCCCGGAGATGGCGAGCGAGCAGAAGCTGACCGACGATCAGATACTCGAGATCGCCGACGTTGGTAATCAGATCGAGCTCCACTACAACAAGCCGATGGACATCGAGTGGTGCCTAGAAGATGGAGATTTCTACGTCGTCCAGGCAAGGCCCGTGACGACGCTCGGGGGCAACGGGAAAGGTGGAAAGTTGAACGAGGGCAAGTGCGATGTCGGTGCTGAGCAGAAGAAGATGAACGTCCTGGTGAAGGGACTGGGTGCGAGCCCGGGAGTCGCCTCCGGTCCGGTCCGGGTCCTCAAGGAGGAGGACAGCCTTGACTGCGTGAAGCAGGGCGACATCCTCGTCACGGTGATGACGTCACCGGACATGGTCCCGGCGATGACCCGGGCCGCCGCGATCGTCACGGACGAAGGTGGAATGACCTGTCACGCGGCGATCGTCGCGAGGGAGCTCGGCACGCCGTGCATCGTCGGAGCCAGGGAGGCGACGGCGAAGCTCTCGGACGGAATGATCATAACGGTCGACGGCACGCGCGGCATGGTCATGGAGGGCGCGGAGGAAAAGAAGGCGCCGGAGGCCCCGATGGCGACGGCTTCGTTCGGCGTTCCGGTGACCGGCACCAAGATCATGGCCAACGTGGGCATCCCGCACAAGGCCGAGGAGTACTCCAAGCTGCCCGTTTCCGGCGTCGGCCTGATGCGCATCGAGTTCCTCTTCACCTCCTTCATCCAGGAGCACCCGCAGGCGATGATCGAGAAGGGCCGCTCTCAGGAACTCGTAGACAGGCTGGCGGAAGGAATCGGAGTCGTCGCGAAGGCGTTCTACCCCCGGCCGGTGATCCTGAGGCTCTCCGATTTCAAGACGAACGAGTACCGCGACATGCCCGGCGGCGAGAAGTTCGAGCCGCAGGAGCAGAACCCGATGATCGGGTGGAGGGGATGCTCCCGTTATGTCTCACCTGGCTACCGCGATGCGTTCAAGCTCGAGCTGCTGGCGGTCAAGAAGGCGCGTGAGGAGATGAACCTGAAGAACATCTGGGTCATGCTCCCGTTCGTCCGCACCGTGGCGGAGGTCAAGGAGATCAACGCGATGATGGATGCGGTCGGACTGAAGCGCGGCCTCGACTTCAAGCTCTACCTGATGGCCGAGGTGCCGGTGATCATCTTCATGGCCGAGGAGTTCAGCGAGGTCTGCGACGGCTTCTCGATCGGCTCGAACGATCTCACCCAGTTGATCATGGGAGCGGACCGCGACTCGGAGATACTGGGCAAGATGGGCTATTTCGATGAAAGGTACGAGGCGATCAAGCGTGCCATCCGCATGCTCATCGAGGCGGCGCACAAGCACGGCAGGCCAGTCGGCATCTGCGGACAGGCGCCCTCGGTCTATCCGGAATTCACCGAGTTCCTGGTGAGGTCGGGAATCGACAGCATCAGCCTGAACCCGGACACGGTGATGAAGACGATCCCGATGGTCGCCGCGACGGAGCAGAAGATCATACTTGAGTCGCTCAGGGAGTAGGATAGAGCCGGCGCAACTCCGATCTGATTTGCAGGACCATCCGTAAGCAGATCAACAATCCTGTGAATATTCCAATTAGGCCC
>JAJRAL010000199.1 GCA_028679935.1 Methanomassiliicoccales archaeon
CGTCCAGAGGCCTGTTCCGGATGCGGAGTGTGCGAGGCGACCTGCCGCGTCTCAGCGATCAAGATGATAGCGGACCCGCTGCGGCCGGGCAAGAGGGTCGCCATGGTCCAGCCGAAGATATGCGAGGGATGCGGGGCCTGCGTCGCGGCCTGCCCGAGCGCGGCGATGGACCAAGCTTGTTTCTCGAACTCGGAGATCGCCGCGCAGATCGACGCCGCCACTCCTCCGGTGACGAGAGAAGAGGAGAACTTCCCGAACATAGTCGTGTTCACCTGCCATTGGTGCTCATACGCGGCGGCGGACCTGGCTGGGATAAAGCGCCTGCAGATCCCGCTCGGCTTCGAGAGCATCCGGACGATGTGCTCCGCCAGGGTCGATCCCGAATGGGTCATGAGGGCGCTTTCCCGCGGCGCCGACGGAGTGCTCATCCTCGCCGGGAAGCCAGGACGCTGCCACTACGAGGTCGGGAGCATCCGCACGAACCGCAGGATGGTCCTGCTCAAGTCGGTCATCAGGCAGCTCGGTTTCGACGAGGGAAGGTTCTCGACCGTGTTCGTAGACTCAGACGAGGCAGGGTCCTATCAAAGATCAAGCGAGGAGTTCGTGACGAGCGTCAAGGAGATCGGCCCGAGCCCGTTGCGCATCCCGGAGCCATCTCGACAGACCGTGGACTTTCAATTCGCGGGTGTGCCGAAGAGTGCTGCGGGATACGTGAGCAGCGAGATCGATACAAGAAACAAGCATTGACGAAGTCTCGGTATGTTGACGCAAAGCAGGGGCTGAATTGGCAGCTAGGTCACGTTTATCGTAGAATGCAGGCTCCAAATCGACAATTATCGTAGTGTAGATGCTTGGTCTTAATATACAACCCCTTCAATCTCCGCCGCATGCGGCGATCGAACACCGCCAGAGGGAGACTATGCCTGGGCGATGCCACCGAACGGCACGGCGACTTTTCCAGGAAGTATTTCCCTAGAACCGTGAACGAGAACGAAATGCCTGTCCTCGGGGAGGGATGAGCCTTGGGAGAACAACCAGCCAACAAGGTCTGGATAGCGAATCCGGCGCCATTGGGGTTGATGGCATTCGGAGTGACGACCGTTCTTCTGAACCTGTACAACGCCGGGCTGTTCGGCCTGGGGAGCATGATCCTCGCCATGGGGATATTCTACGGCGGGCTGGCGCAGGTCTTCGCCGGCCTGATGGAGTACAGGAACGGCAACACCTTCGGCACCATCGCCTTCACCTCCTACGGCCTCTTTTGGCTCTCCCTGGTGGCGCTCATAGTCCTGCCAGAGCTCGGCCTGGCTGCAGCCAACGAACCGTCGGCCATGGCCGCGTATCTGTTCATGTGGTCCCTTGTCACGTTCCTGCTGTTCTTCGGGACGCTTAGGACGAACAAGGCCACGATGTTCGTGTTCGCTTCCCTTGCGCTCCTGTTCCTCCTGCTGGGCCTAGGCGACCTCACCGGGAACGCGGACATTACGCACATCGCCGGAGTCGAAGGCATCATCGTCGGATTCGCGGCGATCTACACCGCGATCGCTCTGGTGTTGAACGAGACGTTCGCTCCGCGCACGATCCTGCCGGTCGGACCGGCGAAGCCGAAGAAAGGGGAGGTCAAGGAACCGGAGTACGAGGAGATCTGAGCGGAGATCGCATCCTGACGGCCTTTGGTGCCAGTCAGGGCCAAACCATTTCATTCGCCCTTTTCTCAGGTCGGATCGTCATCGGTTCGCATTCTTGCGCTTGAAGCGCTCTATAGCCTCTCTCACGGTCCCTTCTTCGTCCATGATGATCCTGATGTTCTTCGAAGCGAGCTTCCTCTGCCCGTGAGGTCCGACCCAACCGGTGATGACGACCTCGACGCCGAGCTTGATCGCTGTCTCGGCGGCGTAGATGCCTGCGCCGACCTCAGCATCGTGACCCTCATTCCTCACCGCCTCGAACTGCATCGTGTCCGGGTCGATCACGATGAAGTAGGCGCAGTGCCCGAACTCCTCATCGAGCATGGCGTCGAGCGTCTTCCCTTCGGAAGTCAGCAGGACCTTCATTTCCTTCCCTTCCTCTCCGTCTGCTTGAGGATGTTGTCGACGAGCGTGCCGAACGCGACCGCGGCGGGCGATTCGGAATCGGCGAGCACGATCGGCATCCCGTCGTCGCCGCTCTCGACCACCTTCGGGTCGAGCGGTATTCGGCCGAGGAACGGCACCTTGAGCTCCTTCGCCGCCTTCTCCCCGCCCCCGACCTTGAACAGGTCGATCTCCTTGCCACAGTGCGGGCAGATCAGGCCGGACATGTTCTCCACGATGCCGAGCACCGGTATCTTCAGCTGCCGGGAGAAGCCGACCGATTTGCGCGAGTTGAGGAGAGCCACGTCCTGCGGCGTGGTCACCACGACCGCACCGTCGGCGTCCGGGATCAACTGACCTATCGTGAGCGGCTCGTCCCCGGTCCCCGGAGGCAGGTCGATGATCAGGTAGTCCAGGTCCCCCCATCTCACGTCCGCGAGGAACTGCCGGATCGCGCCCATCTTCATCGGCCCGCGCCAGATGACCGCCTGGTCGGCCTTTGAGAGAAGAAATCCGATGGACATGACCTTGAGCGCGCCGACCTCGACCGGGAGCATGGTCTCGTTTTCGGTCCGAATCCGCGCCTTGTCGAGGTGAAGCATCTTGGGGATACTCGGACCGTGGATGTCCACGTCGAGCAGGCCGACCTTGCCTCCGGCCAGTGAGAGAGCGACAGCAAGA
>JAJRAL010000067.1 GCA_028679935.1 Methanomassiliicoccales archaeon
CTCGACCCCTTGTACATGTCCTACATCGCCAAGAGGAACGAGTACATCCCCCGCTTCATTGAGATGGCCTCGGAGATCAACGACTTCATGCGGATGCACGCGGTGAACCTTCTGGAGGCGGGCCTTTCGAAGGCGGGCAAAACCATATCTGGGTCGACGGTGGCGATCCTCGGGCTATCCTACAAGAGGAACGTAGGGGACGCACGAGAGACGCCCTCCACGTGGATAATCGACGAGATCATTGAGCGGGGAGGAAAGGTCCGCGCCTATGACCCATTCATCAAGTCGCTGAGGACCCCCTCCGGGGAGGTTCGGTCGGAAGCTACCTGGCAGAAGGCGGTGCGCGGCGCCGACGCAGCGATCGTCCTCGTGGACCACGACGAGCTACGCTCCATCAAGATGGAAGATGTGAAGCGCCTGATGATGCCGGCCGTCGTGATAGACTGCAAGAACGTCCTGACGCCTTCGGAAGGAGTGATATACGTCGGCCTGGGCAAGCCGAATGGATCCTGACGGCCCGCGACTACCCCGCCCTTCTCTCATCGAAGAACGCCAAGATCTCCGGAACAGGAGACTCCGTCGCCTTGGACTCGATCCGATCCTCGAATTGCCTCGCCCTCTTGTCCATGATCACGGCGACGCCGACGTCGGTCTCATTGCGGATCAGCCTGCCTATCGCCTGGAGCATCTTCCTGGACGCTGGCACCTTCACGGTGTACTCCCAGCCTTTGCCGAACTTCATCTCGTAATAGTGGAGCAGCGCCCTCTGCTTCGCCGTCGGCTTGGGGAACGGGATGCCGGCCAGGAGCGCCACCTGTAGCTCCTTGTCGGGGAAGTCGATGCCCTCGCTGATCCGCCCTCCCATCACCGCGAACAGCACCGCTCCGCCCGGCCCGGAGTTCTTGAACTGCGAGACCGTGTCCATCAGTTCGCCTTGTGGCATGCCTCTTGCCTCCAGGTGCACCTTTCTCTTGATCCGCGTCACCACCTTGTCCTTGACGAAGCGGTCCATCAGAGAGTAGGAGGGGAAGAAGACGACTGTGTTGCGCTCGACGGCGTTGCATACGCTCACCGTGTGCCGCTCCAGCCTCGGCACCATCTCCTCGTCCTGGGCCATCTCCTCGAACTTCGTCGTGACATCCTCAAGGAAGAGCACCTGGCGGTTCTCCTTCGGGAACGGCGAGGGGAAGGTCCTCATGGCGCTGTCCTTCGGCAGGCCGATCGAGTCGCGGTACTCGTAGAGCGGGAGGAGCGTGCCAGACATATGCAGCGAGCCGGCGGATTCATTGAAGAACCCGCAGGCGAGCGATGGATCGAGGCAGTAGCCCTCGAAGCTCGGGTTCTCTCCACCGACGATCAGCTTGACGTAGTACTCCTCGTCCATGTTCAGCCAGAAGTTGAGGAAGCCGCCGAAGGAGTGGATGTACGAACGGGGGAGCCTGCCCTGCTCCTTCTTGCTCTCCCTGACGATCTCGCCGTGGGTCATCATCGCCTTGGCGGCGATCGAGAGGGAGCGCGACGTCGTCGAGAACCTCTCGAGGAGGCCGCTGCTCACGAAGTCGGGCGGGATCAGGCCGTCGTCGTCGATGAGGTAATCCTTGATCGCTTCATCTAGCAGCTCCTCGACCGCCGCGACGAAGTCGAGCAGGCTGGCGCCGTTCAGCACCTCCGGGTCGCCATACTCGTCGACCTCCTTCCTCACCAGCTGAAGGAAGTACCTCGAGAGGTCGGCACTCCTCACATCCCGCGCGTAGTCGGGCAGATTATGCGCCTCGTCGACGATGATGATGAGTTCCGAGAGCGAGACGTTCATCCTTTCCAGGAAGGCGCCGCGGATGAACGGCATGAAGAAATATGCGTAAGGAGCGGTGACTACCGTCGCGTCGGCCAGCATCTCCTTCGCCAGCTCATACGGGCAGACGCTCCTGTCGTCGCAGTACTTCACGAACTCTTCCACCGTCGGCAGCTCCCTCCGGCAGTACGACTCGATCTCTTCGAAGTTCGTCTTGAGGATGTTCTTATAGAACGGACAGCCCTCGGGGCGGTCCGCCAGCGCCCTTCTCTTCTTCTCCGCGCAGAGCCTCGAGAGCTCCTCGCTGTTGCCCTGCTTGAGCTCTGGGTCCCGCGCCATCAGTGGGCAGGTGGACTGGCGTCCCTGCACGCCCATGCCGAACACCTCACGCTTCTCGTTGATCTTCCTCAGCTCGAGCATCACCTGGCGTTGCTGCGAGTTCGTTCGGGTGAGGTAGACGACCTTCTTTCCCTGCTCTAGCGCCACGCCCAACGCCGCGCTCAGGGCGCAGACGGTCTTCCCGGTACCGGTGCCGCTCTCGAGGACGATGTGGCCCTCCTTGGCCAGCACCCCGCCCGCCGCGTCAACAAAGTCGAGCTGGTGAGGCCTGGGCCTATAGGGGAAGAGATCCATCCGCCCTCTGAAGCCGAGGCTGGTTGAAAAGCGTTATCGGGGGGTCGCCCGAAACTGCCGGTCGATCAAGAAACGTTCACTCGACGCGCTGCCAGACCTCATCCGGCACCTCGTCGTACACAGAATCAACGCCTCCGAGCCCAACGGCGGATCGCCCGTTCCCGTTGATGAGCTCGAAGATCCTCTCCTTCCTGAAAAGCCAATAATGGATTCGCCACTCACGCCCATCGTACAGCGTCGTCTCCTCGCGCTCGGTGGTCAGAATCCCCGTGTCCTCGAGCATGTAGAACGCATCGCGGTCCTCGGGCTCGAGCACGTTGTCGATTATTCTTTCGCTGTAGCCGAAGAAATTCATAACGTGCTGCGCCATGGCCCTTGCCTGGTCCTCAGGCATGCCCTGGCTGTCGATGCTGGTGCGGATCGCCATGGTAAGCTCGTCCACGGTGAGCGTGAGCGTCTTGCCGTTCGTGGTAACCTCGACCTTGTCGTTCATCTTGCTTTGCTCGACGATCCCTGATCGAATGGCCTTCCCGTTGCCCTTGACAACCTTGGGAGAAACGGCCTTCACACCTGCATGCTTTGCCATCACTGCGCACAGCCCCCCGAACGAAACAGGCGCACAAGCGCCCCCGAAATACGATGGAATGAATTGATTCGGAAAGTCCTATATATACATTCCTCGCCATGGATTCTAGGGACCGGGTGGGTGGCGTCCGCGCATCCGAGTCAGGCAAGTCTGGCTCGAATGTGCCCAGCGGCGATGCATCGCCTCTCCTCAGGTCCGAAGTCCGGAGGTCTCGTATGATCGCACAATTCAAGGTAGTCCCCGTGGGAAGCGGGGAGAGCCTCAGCAAGTATGTCGCGGAGTGCGTCAAGATTGTTGACAGGAGCGGTCTGAAGTATGAACTGACGTCGATGAGCACGATAGTCGAGGGTGAGCTCGACGAGGTGCTCGAGGTCGTGAAGGCGTGCCACGTCCGGGTCCGCGAGATGAGCGACCGCGTCGTGACCAACATCGAGATCGACGACCGCAAGGGCGCTAACGACGAGATGCACCGCAAGGTCCAGAGCGTGGAGCGCAAGCTGAAGGCGAAGACGCGCTGAGATCGTCCAGGCTGCCCTAGATCGACATGTACTCCTTCGCCCCGCCCAGGCGGATGAAGCGCGCGGCGAAGAAGTTCTCCAGGGTCATCAGATGGTCCAGCACTTCCTGTGGCACCACGTCGTCGACCGCGACGAGCATCAGCGCCTTGCCGCCACGCGACTCCCTGCCGACGCCCATCCTCGCGATGTTGATGTGCTTCTGGCCCAGGATCGTTCCGACCAGGCCGATCATGCCCGGGACGTCGTTGTGCGCCGTGAGCAGGAAGTCCCCCTCCACCGGCATGTCGATGTCGTAGTCGTCCACGCCGAGCACCCTTGTCTGGGATGCGGGGAATGCGGTGCCCCTCACCTCGTGCCTGACTCCGTCCGACTGCACCGCCACCGAGACCATGTTCTGGTACCTGGTCGACTCCTCGACCTTCGTCTCGGCGACCTGGATGCCCTTCTCCTTGGCGATCGAGGCGGCATTGATGATGTTCACCTGCTCCCCGACGATGTTCGCCAGCACCCCGATTAGCGCGGAGGTCGTGACCATCCTCGTGTCCAACAGCGCGATCTCGCCGTAGCAGGTCACCTCGACCTTCTTGACCGGCCCCTCGACCATCTGGAATGCGAAGGACGCGACCTTCTCCGCCACCGGCATGAACGGAAGCACCTTCGGGTCGACCCTGCCGATCGGCGCGTTGACCGCGTTCGAGATCCTGCCCTCGACGAGGAAGCTCCTGACTGACTCGGCCATCTCCAGGGAAACCTTCTCCTGCGCCTCCTTAGTGCTCGCCCCCAGGTGCGGCGTGAGGACGATGTTGTCCAGCTCGAGCAGCTTCGAGCCCTTCGGCGGCTCGTTTTCGTAGACGTCCAGAGCTGCGCCGGCGATGCGCTTCGACTTGAGCGCGTCGTAGAGCGCCGCCTCGTCGACTATGCCGCCACGGGCGCAGTTGATCAGCATGACGCTGGGCTTCATCAGCTCGAACTGCCCCCTGCCGATCAGGTGCTTCGTCGATGGTGTCAGCGGAGCGTGGACCGAGATGATGTCCGCCTCTTCGATGAACTTGTCCAGGGGAAGAAGCCTGACCCCGAGCTTCACCGCTACCTCCGGCGGGAGGAACGGATCGTAGCCGACCATCTTCATCTGGAACGACTTCGCCCTCTTCGCGACCTCGCCGCCGACGCGGCCCACGCCGACAATGCCGAGCGTCTTGCCATTGAGCTCGGTGCCAGTGAACTTGCTCCGCTCCCACTTGCCAGCCTTGACCGAGCTATCGGCCCAGACTATCCTGCGGGCCAGGGTGAGCATCATCGCCATGGTGTGCTCCGCCGCCGAGACGATGTTGCCCAGAGGCGTGTTCATGACCAGGATGCCACGGCGAGTGGCCGCCTCGACGTCGACGTTATCTACGCCGACGCCCGCCCTGCCTACCACTTTGAGCTTCGTCCCGGCTCCGATGACCTCGCGCGTCACCTTGGTGCCGCTGCGGATGATCAGTCCTTCGTACCCCGGGATGACCTTCATCAGCTCTTCGTGCGGAATGCCTGGCCTGACGTCCACCTGAATGTCCGAGCCTCTCGTCAGGACTTCCAGGCCTTCCTTCGAGAGCTCGTCCGTCACCAACAGTTTCACTTCATCGCCTCCAGAACCTCGTCCATCGCTATGGTAAGGTCGTTGATGTCCTTGACCGTGATGTCTCCCATCGTCCCGACGCGGAAAGTCGTCTCCTTGACCTTGCCATAGCCGGGGGAGACCTCGAATCCCTTCTCCTTCAGCCGCTTGCTGAACTCGGCGAACGGCATGCTCCCCGAATCGACTACTGTTATCGTGTCGGAGCGGTAGCCCTCCTCGGCGAACAGCTTGAACCGCTTCGTCGCCCATGCCCTCGTCGCCTCGGCCATCTGGCGGTGCCTGGCGTACCGGTTCGCCATGCCCTCCTTGAGCATCTTGTCGAGCTGGTAGTCCAGGCCGAACATCACCCCGATCGGCGGGGTAGTAAGGGCGAGGTCCTTGTCCGCCGCGGCCTTCATCGCCACCAGATCGAAGTAGTAGCCCCTTCCCGGGACCGACTCGGCGCGCTTCAGGAACCTGTCGGAGACGCAGACGATCCCGAGGCCGGGGGGTAGGGCCAGGGCCTTCTGCGAGCCGAAGACGAACGCGTCGACGTCGAGCTCCTTCAGCTTCATGTCGATCGCGGTGGCGGAGGTGACCGCGTCGACGAAGATCAGCGGGTCGCCCTTGCTCCTGATCGCCTCCACGATCTCCTTGATCGGGTTGAGCACGCCGGCGCTGCTCTCGCACGAGACCACTGTCACGGCCTCGGTGTCTGGCTCCATCGCCTCCGAGACTAAGTCTCCGCGGATGGCCTTGCCGAACGGCACCACGACCTTCTTGACCTTCTTCCCGTTCAGCTCGCCGATGGACGCCCACCGGTCGCCGAACGAGCCGTTGCTGAGCCCGAGCATACGCTCCTTCACGCCGGAGCGCACGCAGGCCTCGAGCATCCCCGTCGCCGAGGCGCCGGTCATCAGGATGTGCATGTCAGTGTCCAGCACCTTGCGCATGCGCTCGGCGATGCCACGCTGCAGCCGCTTGTACTCATCGCCTCTGTGCGTGATCATCGGACGGCACATCGACTGCATGACGTCCGGGAAGACCTCGACAGGACCTACCGTGAACAACTTCTTCGTCACAGATGCACCCCCAAGAACCCCAAGCGGGAGGATCAGAACCGCCCGGAGCACAAGAGGGGCATCTGCGACGCCTCTCCGCATCCGCTTCCGGATCCGCGTGCCCAGCAGTTCATAGCACCGACCCTCGTGAGATTCACGAAGTTCATGCCCAGCACGCCGGCTGCGCCCTCGCTAGAATCGCAACCTGCGCGGACCAGCGTGTCAAATGATGGCATGACGCATCCCGTATCAAGGGGTGCCGTAGATAAACCTATCGCCAAGCGCTGGCGACTCTGCTGGCCAGGCAAAGACGAGGGGAGCCTTGAATAGCCCCGCCGCCGATTGGCGCGCGCCATGAGATGCGCCATCATCCACGCCTTCCCGCCGCACCGCTATAATCTCCAGGCGCCGACCGCCAACCCGTACCAGATCCTGAAGCACGCGCCGAGCGAGCTGGAATTGGAGCTCTACTATTTCGCAGGGATGGAGGAGAACAGGAAGAGCAGCGAGGAGTGCATCAAGGCCCTGAGGCTCGGGTTGAGCCATGAGATGCCCCGGCCCGCGGGGGTCTCGAAGTACTATCACATCTCAATCGCTCGCGCGAGAGGGCTCCCTGGCAGCGTCGGGATGTTCCCGGCCTTGAGGGATTTCGCCGGCCGCGTCAACGAATCCCATCCCGACCTGGTGTGGATGTATCCTCACTGGCTTCTTGACTGGATGCCTCGGCTTTCATGCGAGAATATCGTCGTGACCGGTCCCGACTCGGCCGTGCTGCACAACGAGCGGGCGCTCCAGTACGGCGACCTCGATCCTAGAGAGACGAAGAGACAGGTCGCCCTGCTCAAGAGGAACTCGAAGCTCGAATTGCAGTGGGGCTCCACCAGGGCGAGGATGCATATGGTCGGGGAGGCGGACGCGGAGCGCTACATCCGGCTGAACGAAGGCCGCGCGGAGGCCTTCTTCGTCAAGCATCCCATCTACGACCACGCGACCGTGAACGAGGGGCTGGCAGGGGAGCGGGGGAAGGTGAGCGTGATGTTCTCGGGAGGCGGCGAGACGATATTCGTCGGCAGCCACCTGAGACGGGCGATCGATTCGATCGCGTCCCACGCCGAGATGGCAGGGGAGATCGAGCTGAGGTTCCTGGGCAGGGGGTACAAGGATTTCGCGACGAAGCTCACCAAGGCGGGGTTCGAGTGCTGCGTCACCCCGTGGGTCGAGGATTACGAGAGGGAACTGGCGCAGGCCCAGATCCACGTCTTCCCGATCGCCGTCGGCACCGGGACGAAGGGGAAGGTGCTGACCGCCATCGCCACTGGTTCGCTAGTCATCGGCTCGGAGTTCGCGCTCGAGAACATCGCTGTGACGCCAGGCACCGATTGCATCAAGTACGACAAACCGGAGGAGATGGGTGGGATATTGCGGGATGTGCTCGACAGAAGGGAGCACTACGCGCGAATGGCCGAGAGCGGGGCGAGGCGCGTGGCAGGGGAGCACGACCCGGCGAAGGTGGCGAAGGAGTTCTGGGACAGGGCGATGAACCCCGGGCTCTAGCTGAGATAAACGTTAAGCCCTCGTTGCCCATGTGATGTGGCGATGGCAGCACCGAGACTGGCCGTGATCGGACAGGGCTATGTCGGCCTTCCGTTGGCCTGCGCCCTGGCGGATAAAGGGAACAAGGTCGTTGGGGTTGACGTGGACGCGAAGAAGGTCCGCGCCATCAACTCTGGCAGGTCGCCGATGGCAGGCAAGGAGCCCGGGCTCGATGAGCTGCTGCTGAAGGTCGTGAACAGCCAATCCCTCGTGGCGGTCACTGACATCGTGAAGGCGAGAGGGTCAAAGGCGTTCTTCGTCTGCGTCGACACGCCAGTCGGGAAGGACAAGAAGGCGGACCTGACCATTCTCAAGACCGTGTCTGTGCAGCTCGGCAAGGTGCTCGGGAAGGGATGCCTC
>JAJRAL010000049.1 GCA_028679935.1 Methanomassiliicoccales archaeon
CTGGGCTACAGGACGATCGCCATCAGCACCGACCAGGCGCACTCCCTCGCCGATTCGCTCGAGGTTCGGCTGTCTGGCCAGCCGAAGAACATCGCCCCGAACCTTGATGCGCTGGAGGTCGACGTCCTCTACGAGATGGAGCACCGCTGGAAGGAGATCGACCAGTACGTCGCCGATTTCCTCTCATCGCAGGGCATCGAAGGCGTAACGGCGAAAGAGATGTCGGTCTGGCCAGGCATGGAGCTCCTGTCCGCCCTGTTCTATATCTGGGACTATGACCAGTCGGGAGAGTACGACGTCATCATCCTCGATACCGCCCCGACCGGCGAGACGTTGCGACTGCTCTCGTTCCCCGACGTCTCCGACTGGTACTTCGACAAGCTGTACCGCGTGATGAAGAACATGGTAAGGCTCGCCAGGCTGACGGTGGGGAAGATCATGAGCGCCCCCTTGCCCTCGGATGAGTTGTTCAAGGACATAGACCACATCCGCGATAGACTGAAGAGGGTCAAGGACATCCTCGTCGATCCGGACATGACCAGCGTACGGCTCGTCGTCAACCCCGAGCGGATGGTCATCAACGAGACGAAGCGCGCCTTCACCTACCTCAGCCTTTACAACCTGACCGTCGAAGCGCTGATCATCAACCGCCTCCTTCCGGAGGAGGCGAAAGGTGAGTACTTCAAGAAGAAGCTGGAGGAGCAGGCGTACTACATGAAGGTCATCGAGGAGGGGTTCAGCCCCCTGAAGATGCTCACCGCGACGCAGTTCAGCACGGAGCTCGTCGGACGAGAATCGCTCGAGGTCCTCGCCGACATGTTGTTCAAGAAGACCGACCCGACAGTGGTCTACTCCAGGGAGAAGGCGTTGGAGATCTACACGGACAACGGGCTTGACACGATGTCGATCAAGCTGCCCTTCTCCGAAAAGCAGGAAGTAGAATTATATAAGTCCGGGGAGACCCTAATCGTTCAGGTCGGCTGGTACAAGCGGTCTATCACCCTTCCATACACGCTCATGAAGAAGGAAACTACCAGGGCGGAGTTCAAAGAGGGCCGGCTGCTCATCAGATTCGAAGGTGGCGATGAAGATGGCGTCAACAAAGAGAACCGGAAAGGGAAGCGAGGGGGCTCGAAGAGCGCCTCCTGAGGACGAGGAGGGGCTGCACGGCATCCCCAAGGATGCGCAGCTTCACTTCGCGAACGCGGCGAGCGAGTTCGCCATAGCGATGGAGACTGTGTCGAAGAACTTCGTCATGCCCGAGGAGGCGCGGAAGCACGCCTTCGGCGCGCACAAGGAGATGCTGCTCATGTTCAGGTCGTTGATCGACGCCCATCTGGAGCGGTGCGACAAGGAAGAGAAGATGGGCCCCTCGACCGGGCTGCGCAGGATAAAGGTGGAGTGAGCCGCACCCCGCGCTTCACGGCGCTTCTTCCCTCGACCTGATCTGGTCGTAGCATTCCCGACAGAGCAGCTCGCCGTTGTGGTCGAGTAGCTCGTCTGAGTACTGGCTGCAGTTCTCACAATACCCGGCGGTCGTCGTCGGGGCCTTGCCGATCGGCCCGCACTCGCCGAGGCGCGCGTACTCCCTGGTCAGCTCGATCAGCGCCGGCGACAGCCTAAGGATGTCGTTCTCGGTGACTATGCCGACGAGGGTCCCGTCCTCGACCACTGGCAGGCGGCGGAGCTTCATCGCGGACATCTTCCGCGCCACGTCGCCGACCCTCTCCTTCGGCCCGACGGTCACGACCGGCTGGGACATTATGTCGCCTATCTTGACCTTGGAGGCGGCCTTGCCCTCGGCCACGACCTTCTCCATGATGTCCTTCTCGGTCAGGATGCCGATCGCCCTCTTGCCCTCCATCACCACCAGGCTGCCGACCTTGTCCTTCCTCATTATCCGCGCCGCTTCCTGGGCGGTCATGTCTGGCTTCCCGGTCTTGGGGTTCCTGGTCATGACCTCTTCGACGTAGATCTCCTTTGCCGCTCCCATCATGCATCTCTCTTTGTAAGCCGTGCGCTAAAGCCTTTTCCATCTGTGTGCCCAGAGGCGATCGTAGGGACCGCTCACGGTGCCGCGAGACGTCTCTTTTGACCCACCATGGGAAAAGGTTGAACTAGGTAACGGGGCAATATTCGACTATTACACTGTTCGATCCGCGGGGTCGGCTCTGCTTCTGAATCTGGTTGGGGAGAGGTGGTTGCTACGAAGGAAGGCGAGGGCGAGAGGGCGGTGAGGATCGGCCGGCAGACGATCGAGGCGGAAGCGAAGGACGAGGACCCTGGCCATATCGACGCGCCGGAGAGCTTCCGCCAGAAGAGAGGCGTGTTCGTCACCCTCCACACCTATCCGGATATGGACCTTCGAGGGTGCATCGGGTATCCCGAGCCGGTCTATTCGCTGGCGAAGGCGCTGGTGAAGGCGGCACAGGGCGCGTGCCACGATCCAAGGTTCCCGTACCTCAGGAAGGAGGAGCTCGACCACGTGGTCGTCGAGGTCAGCGTGCTGACCGTGCCCGAGGAGCTCAAGAACCAGAGCAAACTGGACCTGCCCAAGGAAGTCGAGGTCGGCAAGCATGGCCTGATCATGGAGATGGGGTTCTGCCGCGGCCTACTGCTCCCGCAGGTGGCGCCGGAGTGGGGCTGGGACGCGGAGACGTTCCTGGGACAGACGTGCATCAAGGCCGGCCTGACGCCCGATTCCTGGATGGACAAGGGTTGTAGGACGTACCGCTTCGAGGCGGAGATCTTCTCCGAGGAGACGCCGAGGGGAAAGGTAGTTCGGAAGGAGCCGAAGTGATCGCATGGACCTGGTCATCGGCGGGCGGGCCTACCTGAAGGGCAAGCTGCAGCCGGTGGACATCGGCATCGAGAACGGCAAGATCGTCGAGGTCAGGAGATCGATCCGAGGCGGTGACAGCAGGCTCGACTACGGCGATTCGATCATCCTCCCGGCGGCGATCGACGTGCACACGCACATGCGCGATCCTGGCCTTACGAAGAAGGAGGACTTCGCGACCGGTACGATCGCCGCGGCTTGCGGCGGCGTCACCTGCGTCTTCGACATGCCTAACACGAACCCCCCGACGATCCGACGGGACGACCTGCTCGACAAGAAGTCGACCGCACGGCAGAAAGCCTGGGTCGACTACGGGCTCTTCGGCGGCTGCACCTCCGATTCGAACCTGTACCGCATCGCGCTCGAGGTGGTGGGGTTCAAGATATTCATGGGCTCGACGACCGGCGACATGCTGCTCATCGAGGACCGGGACATCGCCCGGGTGCTCGAGACGGCCAAGAAGCTCGGGAAGGTGACGAGCGTCCATGCCGAGGACCAACGCCTCCTCGCGAAGAAGGACGAGGTAACGCTCCGGGACCACGAAGAAGCGAGGCCTGTCTCAGCCGAGCTCTCGGCGATATCGAGGCTGTCGAAGCTGGCGAAAGGGGCGAAGGTGAACGTCTGTCACGTCACCTGCCGACCGGTGCTGGATGTGGCGAAGGCGGCGGGCTTTACGGTGGAGGCGGCGCCCCACCACATGCTCCTCGACCTCTCTATGAAAGGCGGAGCATATCTCAAGGTGAATCCACCCCTCAGGACGAGGAAGGACGCGGAGGGGCTGCTCTCAGCGTTCGCCGAGGGCAAGGTCGACATGCTCGCGACCGATCACGCGCCGCATACAGTCGAGGAGAAGGAGGAGGATTTCGATATCGCGCCGTCTGGCGTGCCGGGCGTCGAGACGTCGATCCCGATGATGATGGCCCTGGTGAAGCAGGATGTCGTGCCGCTCCGCGTGCTGATCGAGGCGTCCGCCGAGCGCCCGGCGAGCGTCTTCGGCCTCAACAAGGGGAAGATCGAGGTCGGGAGGGACGCGGACCTGAACATCTTCGACACGAGGCAGATCGGCAGCATCAGCGCCCGGAGGTTGCACAGCAAGTGCGGCTGGACGCCGTACGAGGGCCGCGAGGCGGTCTTCCCGAGGGCAACGTTCTTGAGGGGCATGATGCTCACGGAGGACGGCTCCATCGTAGGGGAGCGCGCGGGCAGGGATGTCGTTGTTCCAAAGCCGAGAGTTGCCGCTTGATCTTTCCGAGCTGAGCGGGCGGAAGTTCGTTTGTCTCGATAACTGCCAGCTCTGCTGTCTCTGCCAACCCGAGTTGCTCGAGGACGAGGAAAGGTTCTTCAAGCGCAATTTCCCCGACCGGGTCGTGAGCCGTAGGACGCCACACCGCCACACCGCCTTGGCGATGAAACAAGGCGGTGGGCCCTGCATATTCCTCGACGGGGGACGATGCGCCGTCTACCAGCAGAGGCCACACTACTGCCGGGCGTTCCCATTCCACATCCATCTGAGCGACCGGGCGCAGGTCGAGCTAGACCTCTCGTGCCGGGGCGCCTGGGGCGACGAGGGGACGGAGGCGACGCTGTTCGCGCTCGAACTGGTGGAGGAGAACCGGGAGAGAATAGCCAAGGGCCTGGAGGACTCTCACGAGGTGTACGAGCAGTTCCGAGCGAACTGTGCCGATGCGGGCCTCGACCATGCCCCGTCGGCGTTGCGCAAGGAGTTGGAGCCCAAGCTCGCGCTAGCCTCAGA
>JAJRAL010000222.1 GCA_028679935.1 Methanomassiliicoccales archaeon
GGTCGTGCGAGGCGACGTAGGCGAACTGCTCCAGTTCGGCGTTCGAGCGGGCGAGCTCATCCGCCTGGCTTTTGATCTTGCGCTGCATGTCGACCTGTTCGCTGACGTCGGTGAACATCGCCACGGCGGCGATGATGTTGCCCTGCCCATCCCTCACGGGCGCGGTGCTGACGTTGGCATGGAACGTCTTGCCGTCGGGTCGTTCGATTATGGCGAGGGTATTGCGGGCCACCGCCCCTTCCGTCAGCGAGAGCATGATTGAACGGTCCTGTTGTGATACGGTCCGGCCGTCCTGGTCGAGAATCTTGATCTTACCGATCGATTCCCTGAGAGCCCTGTTGCCGCCTTCCTTGGGTAGGCTGAGCAATCGGTACGCTTCCTCGTTGATGTTGGACGCCGAAAAGCTGCCCGCTTCGATCACCATCAGGCCGACAGGCATCTGGGTGACGATGGCTTCTAGACGTCCCCTCGTCTCCTCGAGTTCTTTCTCGGCCCGCTGCCGCTTGGCCGACTCCTCCGCCTCCCTCAGCGCGCGGTTCACGACCTGCTCCAGACGGTTGAGGCGTTGCTTGAGAACGTAGTCCGTCGCGCCCGCCTTTATCGCCTCAGTGGCGACCTCCTCGCCGATCGCACCCGAGACGATGATCACCGGAACGAGAGGGAACCGCTCCCTGGCCAACCGCATGCCCTCCAGTCCGTCGAAGCCAGGAAGCGAATAGTCCAGGAGAACCAGGTCGGGGGCCGCCTCTTCCAGCAGGCGCACGAACTCTTTCTTGTCCTGCGCCCATGAAAGCTCGTGCTGCAGGCCGGTCTTGCGTAGCTCCCGCCTTAGGAGCTCGAAGTCGTAGGTGTTGTCCTCGAGGGCCAGTATCCTAACCTTGTCAGGGCTCATCGAATGCCCCGATGTCATTCGTCCAGAGGTTTGTTCAGGAGCATCCAGTAGAGGCCCAGGTCCGACACGACCTTGGCGAACTCTTCGAACTTGATTGGCTTCGTCACGTAGCTGTTAACGCCCAGCTCGTACCCTTTCTCCAGGTCTCGCTCCTCGCGGGATGAGGTCAGGATGACGACGGGGATGAACTTGGTGCGTTCGTCCGCCTTCAGCCGACGCAGTACCTCGATGCCATCCACCTTCGGCAGCTTCAAATCCAGCAGGATCACCCTCGGCGCGAGGTGTTCATCACCGTAGTTCTTCGCTCCCTTCCCGAGGAAGAACTCCAATGCCTGGGCCCCGTCCTCCAGGTGCACCAGCCTGTTCGCCAGGTTGTGCTTCTTCAGTACCCGTATGATCAGTTCCGCATCATTCGGGTCGTCCTCAACCACTACGATCTCCACTTCTGTAGGATTCATACGACACCTCCGGTTCTTATCGTGAAATAGAACATCGCTCCCCTGTCGACCTCTCCGACCCCCCAGGCCCTCCCGCCGTGGCGCGAGATTATTCGGCTCACGAGGGCCAGGCCGATGCCGGTGCCCTCGAAGTCCTTAATCGAGTGAAGGCGTTGGAAGACGCCGAAGAGCTTGTTGACGTAGCGCATCTCGAAGCCCACGCCGTTGTCGCGCACGTAGTACGCCCCGCCCTCTATGCTGGGGTCATACCCGAACTCGATCTTCGCCACCTCCCTCGGCCTGGTGAATTTGATGGCGTTGGAGATGAGGTTGATCATCACCTGCCGGAGCATTGCCGCATCCCCGTGCGCCTTCGGCGTGCCGGGAAGGGACAGCTCCATCTGACGGTCTGGCTCAAGCATCCGCTGCTCCTCGAAAACAGAAGCGGCCATGGCATCCATGTCCACCTCCTGCTCCAGCATCTGTTGTCTGCTCAGTCTCGAGAAGGTCAGTAGGTCGTCGATCAGCCGCCCCATGCGGTGGGCGTTGTCCTGGATCATCTGCAGGTACCGCTTGCCGTCATCGGACAGCCTGTCCGTCTCGTCCTCCACGAGCGCCTGGGAGAATCCGCTGACCGCCCTCAGCGGCGCCCTCAGGTCGTGGGAGACGGAGTAGGAGAACGCCTCAAGCTCCTTGTTCGCGACGGTCAGGGCGGTCCTCGCCCTTTCCACCTTCATCCGCTCGTCCTCGATGTCCTCGAGCATGTTGATGAGGGCGTGCTGCGTGTCGAGCGCCTTGACGCGTTCGACCTCGATGTCCTCCAGCATGTTGACCAGGGCGCGCTGCGTGTCCACCGCCTTCGCCCTCTCCCCCTCGATGTCCTCAAGGATGTTCAACGTCGCCTGGTAGGTCTGTTCCAGCGCCGCCATCCTTTCTTGGAGCCCCTGATCGAAGGGCTTGGTCGCCATTGTCGCTACGTCCCCCTTCTCTTCAGCTGTTCTATCTCATCCTTCAGCTCTTCGATCTGCTTCTTCAGTTCCATCATCTTCAGTTCGCGTCCAACGACCAGCCGCTGGAACTTCTCCAGCTCGGCGAGGCGCTCCTGCTCGCGCTTGCGCTGCACTGCCAGCTCCTCCTCCGCCCTCCTTTGAGCGGTGACGTCCCTGGCCGCCGCGAAGACCCCTAGGACGTTGCCGCGGGTGTCCTTGTAGACGCTGGCGTTGTAGAGCACGTCGGTGAGGCTGCCGTTCCTGCTCCTCAGAGTCAGAGGGTAGTCGGTGACGAACCCTTTCGCGAAGACCTGCTGATACCCCTCCCGCGCCTTGGCGGGCTCGGTGAAGTAGTTGGAGAAGTCGGTGCCGATCAGGAACTCGCGCGGGACGCCGGTGACCTTGATCGTCGCTTCGTTGACGTCGGTGATCTTGCCGTCCGCGCTGATCGTGACGAGCGGGTCGAGCGACGACTCGATCAGGCTTCGAGCGTACTGCGAGGCCTGTTTCTGCGACGTGACGTCGCGCGCCGCGGCGAAGACGCCGATGACTTTCCCGTTCTTGTCGCGGTAGACGCTGGCGTTGTAGAGCACATCGGTCAGGTAGCCCTTTCTATGTCGTATCGTGAGCGGGTAGTCCGTCACGTACCCTTTGGCGAACACCTGCTGGTACCCTTCCCTCGCCTTCTCCGGTTCGGTGAAGTAGTTGGAGAAGTCGGTGCCGATGAGCTGCTCGCGGGAGATTCCGGTTACCTTGATCGTCGCCTCGTTGACGTCGGTGATCTTGCCGTCCGCGCTGATCGTGACGAGGGGATCGAGCGACGACTCGATCAGGCTCCTGGCATACTGTGAAGCCGTGGCCAAGCGCTCTTCGGTCCGCCGCCTTTCCTCGACCTCCGCGGTGATGTCGCGAGCGATGGTGGACGCGCCGACCAACCTGCCGTCCTTCCTCTTGATCGGGGATATGGTCATGGAAACGTGGATGGTCTTGCCGTCCTTCCTGCGGCGCACCGTCTCGTAGTGGTGCGTGGTCCCGCCCTTGAGGATGCGCTCGATGATCGCCGGCACCTCGTCGACGATGCCTGGCGGCAGGAGAATCGAGATGGGCTTGCCGAGCACCTCGCTCGATTTGTATCCGTAGATCTTCTCCGCCCCTTCGTTCCAGAATGTGATGACGCCGTCCGAGGTCTTGGTGATGACCGCGTCCTGTGAGCTCTCGACCACCGATGCCAGGAGCGTCGTCAGATCGTTCTCCGTCCTTCGTTTCGGGTCCTTGGCCTCGCTCGCCTTCTTGACCGAATTGCCTGGGCCGTTCTCGACTCTCCTCTTCGGCATGTCCTCCCCCCTCATTCCAGTCCCGAGTATTTCGGCGCTTGCCCTACATAAAGGATTTCTCCGTAATACCGATTCCGCCTCAGGTAACGAGTCTGCGGAGGGGGTCTAATAGCCCAGTGCCAGTCGTCCAGGGTCACAGGTCAAGTGGAGAAAGCTAATTAACCCGCACTCCCACATGCCAAAGCACCAATGATCGAGACGAGCGGGCTCTCCCGCACCTTCGAGGGGCTGCTGGCCGTGGACGACGTGACGCTCAGCATACCCGAGGGGGAGGCGTTCGCCTTCCTCGGCCCGAACGGGGCGGGCAAGACGACCACGATAAGGATGCTCTGCTGCCTGATCGCGCCGACCGGAGGGACGGCGAGGATCGGCGGCCTAGACATCAGGGAGAGGAAGGAGCAGGTGAGGATCAGGGGCATGATCGGCCTGCTGCCGGAGAATCCGGGGCTCTACGAATCGCTCGGCGCCTACCGGAACATCGACTTCTATGCCCGCCTGTATGATGTGCCAGAGGCGGCCAGGAGGGAGAGGATCGGATCCCTCCTGAAGACGCTGGGGATCTGGGAGCGGAAGGACGAGCCGGTCGGCAAGTTCTCCAAGGGAATGAAGCAGAAGGTTGCCATCGCGCGTGCCCTCGTCCACAGTCCCAAGTACCTCTTCCTCGACGAGCCGACCGCGGCCCTGGACCCGGAGAGCGCCAAGACCGTCAGGGAGTTCCTGATCGAACTGAAGAAGGAAGGGGTCACGCTATTCCTCAACACGCACAACCTCGACGAGGCGCAGAGGGTCGCCGATCGGATCGGCGTGCTGAAGACGAGGCTGCTGGCGGTCGGACGGCCGGACGAGCTCGCCTCGAAGTTCTACGGCAAGACGACGAGGGTCGAGCTGGGCGCAATGAACGAGCGGTTCGCCGCCGCCGTGCGCACCCTGCCCTATGTGCTGCAGGTGAAGATCGAAGGGAACGCCCTCTACGTCGACCTCGACGACCCGAGGACGAGGAATCCCGAGGTGGTCGCGGTCCTGATGAGGGAGGGCGCGAAGATCGAGTACGTGGAGGAGGTCAGGCACGGGCTCGAGGACATCTACCTGCGCCTGGTAGGAGGCGGCAAGTGATGCGCCTCGGCAAAGCGTGGGTGATAGTGCGCAAGGAGTTCTCCGAGTTCCGGAGGAACCGCTACATCCTCTACTCGCTGTTCCTCATGCCCATCATCATGGCGGTCGTGCTGCCGGTCGCCTATCTGGTGCCGGTGACGTCGCTGGGCGCGACGCCGCAGACGCAGCCCTACGACCTTGGCCTTCACATCGTGAACCAGAACGTCGACATCACCATAACCAACTCGACAGTCTCGAACACGCGGCTCATCGGCTGCACCCTCGATGGCTGCGTGGTATTGAAGTGCGAGCTGTCGAACTGCACCGTTGCGGACTCGCTCGTCCGGGATAGCGAGTTCAATTACAGCTCCTCGATCGCCTCGGCGATCTGGCACTGCAACATACGTCACTCGACGGTCGACGCGGCGAGCGATACCTCCGGCTCGATCTTCATCGGTCAGGAGAGCCAGGAGGTGTTCTACACGAAGCTGCTGGTGAACTCGCTCCTGATGTTCTTCGTGCTCATCCCCTCGATCATACCGACCGTGATAGCGTCGTACTCGTTCGTCGGGGAGAAGCTGAACCGGTCGCTCGAGCCGCTTCTCGCCACGCCGACGA
>JAJRAL010000201.1 GCA_028679935.1 Methanomassiliicoccales archaeon
GCTCTCGTAGTAGCGGGAGCCGAGCGGCTTGATCTCGCCGTTGCCGAAGAGATTGCACACCCCCGCCAGCTCGCCGGCCGTGCGCAGCGCCTGGGTGTTGTCCGAGTCGAAGTTGTCGCCGTCCGAACAGTGGAACGCGTAGACGTTCCAGAGCGACGGGTGATAGCGGTCCTGGACGATCTCGAGCGCCTTGGCGTAGGCCGACGAGATGAACGTGCCGCCGGACTCGCCCTTGTGGAAGAACTCGCTCTCGGTTACCTCGCGCGCCTCGGTGTGGTGGGCGATGAACACGATCTCGACGTTCCGGTACTTGGTGCAGATGAACTGGTAGAGGAGGAAGAAGAAGCTGCGCGCCAGGTACTTCTTCATGGTGTCCATGGACCCCGAGGTGTCCATCAGACACAGCACCACGGCGTTCGACTCGTTGTGGACGTCGCTGGTCACGTGCCGGTAGACGAGATCGTCCACGTGGTACGGGAAGCGCCGGGCGGGGATCTCGGCCGGCAGCGCCCGCCCGCGCCGCGCCGCCGCCAGCTTGCGCTTGGCGCGCTCGCGCACGGTGCGGTGCTTGTCGAGGCGGCTGCGAATGCCGACGGGACGGTAGCCCTTGCGCTTGCTGAGACGGAACGACTCGATCTGGCGGAGCGCCTTGCGCTCGAGGTCCGGCAGCTCGAGATCCTCGAACATGATCTCGATCAGCTCCTCGAGCGTGACGTCGGTCTCGTAGAAGTCGGCGCCCGCCTGGTTGCCGGCGCGATCGGGATCGCCCGACGCCTGCTTCTCGCCCTTGCCGACGACCTGGCCCTGCTGCGAGTTGCCGTCGCCCTGGCCGACCCCCGGTGTGTTCTCGCCGTAGACGAATCGGAACTCCCGGATGCCGCGGATCGGGACCTTGATCACCCGGCCCCGGTCCTGGCCGATGATGGACTCCTCGGCGATGATGTCCGCGATGTTCTCGCGGATGGACTCGCGGATCTTGAGGCGGTGCCGGGCGCGATCGCCGGCCGACCGGTCGCTGCGTTCCGCGTCGGAGGGAACGTAGGGACGAAAGATCGACTCGAGGCGCGGAGTCATCGCCGGGCGGCGAAGCCGCCTAGTCCTTCCAGAGATTGTTGGCGGCGTACTTGAGGACGACGTCCACGCAGCTCCGGCAGTAGCCGTTCTCGAGCAGGCTGGCGACCATGGCGTCGTACTTGCTCGTCTGTTCCTCGTCGCGGGTGCGGGCCTTGGTGATGACGCGGCTGATGTCGCGCACCGAGCTCATCAGCTTCTTCTCGATGGCTTCCTTGAGCGGCTCGTACGAGCGGTAGGAGATGCGCTCGCTACGCCGCGAAGCCGCCCACAGGTACGCGATGACCTCCTGGCGGAAGCCGTCGGCGGCCGAGCCGATGATCGCGATCTGCTCCTCGATCGACTTGAGGAACCCCTCGTCCGGCTGCAGCTCTTCGCGCGTATTGCGGTCCTTCACCTTCGTCTTGTTGACGAAGGCCTCGGCGTGATCGAGGTAGTTCTGGAAGAGCGCCTCGGCCTGCTCCTGGTAGGAGTAGACGAACGCCTTGGTGATCTCCTTCTCGAGGATCTCGAGATACTCCTTATGGATGGTGTCCTGCAGGAACTCGAGGTACTGCTTGCGCGTGTCGTCGGAGAGGTCGCTCTCCTTCACCATGCTGATCAGCGCTTCGCGCACGTTGATCGGGTTGATGCAGTTCCCCTCGGCGTTGTCGGAGAGGGCGTTGTCGAGCGCCTTCATGACGAAGCGCGTGGAGATTCCGCTCATGCCTTCGCGCTTGGCGTCGTCCCGAAGTTCCTGCACGTCGATCTTCTTCGTGCGTCCCTTCTCGACGACCTCTTCGCCGTTGTAGAGCTTCAGCTTGGTCATGAGGTCGCACTTGGGTGTCGGCTCGAGGCGCGAGAGGATGGCGAACATCGAGGCGACGTCGAGGGTGTGCGGCGCGACGTGGGCGTGGAAGTCCGAGTGGCGGATGATCTTCTCGTAGATCTTCACTTCCTCGGAGAGCCGCAGGTTGTAGGGCACCTTGACGACCACGATGCGGTCGAGGATGGCCTCGTTGGTGTGGTCGGCCTTGAACTTCTGCCACTCGGCCTCGTTCGAGTGCGCGATGATGACCGCGTCGACGTAGACCATGCCGTGGCGGCCGGGGGCGGGGATGTGCTTCTCCTGCGTGGCGGTGATCATGGCGTGGAGATATTCGGTCTCGTTCTTGAAGACCTCGATGAACTCGCAGATGCCGCGGGTGCCGACGTTGAGCGCCCCGTTCAGGTCGAGGACCCGGGGATCGCCCTCGCTGTAGAGGTCGAGCTTCGAGATGTCCTCGCTGCCGATGAGCACGGAAGTGTCCTGGTTGTTGGGGTCCACCGGTGGCACGACGCCGATGCCGACGCGGTTGCGCTTGGAGAAGTAGCGCGTGACGATCGGGAACTCCTCGTAGCGCGCTCCGAACTCCTCCTTGAGACGGTAGCGGCATACCGGGCAGAGGTCGCCTTCGATGTGCACGCCCAGCATCTTCTCGAACTCGCGCCGCAGGTGGCGGGGCAGCAGGTGGAGGGGTTCCTCGAACATCGGACAGCCCTCGATGGCGTAGAAGGGGTCGAGGGACTCGAGGCCGCGCTGCAGCCGCTCGACGAGCGAGCTCTTCCCCGAGCCGACCGGGCCCATCAAGTAGAGCACCTGCCGGCTCTCCTCGCCCTTCAAGGCCGCCGAATGGAGGTACCGCACGATCTGGCTGATCGTCTTCTCGATGCCGAAGAAGTCGTGCGCGAAGAACTCGAAGACCTTGAGCGACTCGTCCGCGTAGAGCCGGTGGGTGCGGGAGTCGCTGGTGTTCAGGATGTCGCGGTAGCCCGGCGCGAGCACCATGTCGTGCACGCGCCCGTGCGCCAGCTTGGCGACCGATGGCGCCTGGCGAACGATCTCGAGGTACTCCAGAAACGGGCCACGCCAGCGCTTCGATTCCCGCATGGCACGGTCTTCCTTGATCAATTGCTCGAAGGAAGTCGATTCCATCTGGTGGTACTCCTCTCCGTTCACCGAGCCTCCGTCTACGGTCCGGCGCGCCCGGCGCA
>JAJRAL010000141.1 GCA_028679935.1 Methanomassiliicoccales archaeon
CCGCGCGTCGTCCTCGTTTCTGCCCGAATGAGTGTGGTCGTGACGAACGGGGCGTTACCGTTTCAGGTAATCCTTCACGATCTTGATCGCGCAGACGTCGCCGCACATCTCGCATCCCTCGGTGTCTTCGTTGTGTCCGCGGCGCCGGTACTCCCTTGCTTTCTCGGTGTCGAGGGCCAGCTCGAACATCTTCTCCCAGTCGAAAGCCTTCCTCGCCCTCGCCATCTCGTCGTCGCGCTCTCTACCTCGTCCAAGCGCGATGTCCGCCGCGTGCGCCGCGATCCTGCTCGCGATTACGCCTTCTCTCACGTCGTCGGGTGTAGGCAGGCACAGGTGCTCTGCCGGTGTGACGTAGCAAAGGAAATCAGCTCCGTTCATCGCCGCAACCGCTCCGCCGATCGCCCCTGTGATGTGATCGTACCCGGGCGCGATGTCGGTCACGAGAGGCCCGAGAACGTAGAACGGCGCGCCATCGCACACCGTCTTCTCGATCCTGACGTTCGCGGCGATCTGGTCGAGCGGGACGTGTCCCGGGCCCTCGACCATCGTTTGCACTCCCATCATCCTCGCCCTCTTGACGAGCTTCCCGAGAGTGATGAGCTCATGGAGCTGCGCCGCGTCGGTCGCGTCATGCACGCAGCCGGGCCTCAGTCCGTCGCCGAGCGACAGGGCAAAGTCGTACTTCCTCGCCATTTCCAGCAGGTAGTCGAACCTCTCGAACAGCGGGTTCTCGAGGTCGTTGTGGACGATCCAGGCGACGAGGAACGCACCGCCCCTCGACACGACATCGGTGATCCTATCGGAGGCGCGGAGCGTCCCAACGGTCTCGCGAGTGATGCCGCAGTGGACCGTCATGAAGTCCACCCCATCCTTAGCGTGCTTCTCGATCCCGTTGAAGATGTCGTCCTCGTCCATGTCGACGACGGCGCTCTTCCTCGCCATCCTCAGTCCGGTCTGATAGATCGGCACGGTCCCGACCGGGAGCGAGACCTCCTTGAGGACACGCCGGCGGATCGCGTCGATGTCACCTCCGGTGGAGAGGTCCATGACCGCGTCAGCTCCGTACCGGACGGCGATGCGCGCCTTCTCTATTTCCTCCTTGAAGTTCACGTGGTCCTTTGAGGTCCCGAGGTTGACGTTGATCTTGACCCTGAGCCCCTCGCCGATACCTATTGGCACCGGGCCATGGATCGGATTGGAGGGTATCACGACGCGGCCGCTCGCCACCGCACGTCGCAGCTTCTCGATACCTACTCCTTCCGCGTTCGCGACCGCCTTGAGCATCGGAGTCGAGCGTTTCCTAGCGTCCGCCATGAGGGGCATCGTCCCAACCTTACCTCCTCGCGATACTTCAATCTTGGTCCGCTGCCGCCGGTCTCCTCGGAGCAGTTCCGGAGGCAGAAACCGGGCCAGTTTCCCGGTCGTTTTCGCGGAGGGCATTCTGCTTATATAGCCAGACTGTGCGCGAAGAGTATTTATAGATTCAAGCCCTTAGGAAAAGGCATCAGAGGGATGGGTTTCGGACTGCTCCTACTGGAGCGAGAAGGAACTTGAAACAGGCATCACTCTCGAACTCGGAAGGCAGCAAACATGGAAGATCAGAGCTACACGGCCAAGAGCATCCAGGTGCTAGAAGGGCTGCAGGCCGTGCGCAAGCGCCCAAGCATGTACATCGGCTCGACCGATGAGCGTGGGCTTCATCATTTGGTCTACGAGGTCGTGGACAACAGCATCGACGAGGCGATGGCTGGCTACTGCGACCGAATCGATGTCGCAGTGAACACGGACGGCTGTGTTACCGTTTCAGATAACGGCCGCGGAATACCGACCGACACCGTCGAGCGCTATGGCGCACCCGCGGTCGAGATCGTGATGACGCACCTTCACGCGGGCGGCAAGTTCGACAGGAAATCCTACCAGGTGAGCGGAGGGCTCCACGGCGTAGGTCTGAGCGTGGTCAACTCGTTGTCCAAGTGGCTCGAGGTCCATGTCAAGCGCGACGGCAAGGAGTGGATGATGCGCTGCGAGCGCGGGGTCGTCTGCACGCGACTCGCGGAGATCGGCAAAGCGGAGGGCACCGGGACGACGATCACGTTCATCCCCGACCCGGAGATATTCCCGAACACCACCTTCGACGATGACACCCTGGAGCACCGGCTGAAGGACCTTGCGTTCCTCAACAAGAACGTCGTCATCAACTACCGCGATCTGATCACGAACCGCGAGGACCATTTCCACTACGAGGGCGGGATCAACGAGTTCGTCACCTCGCTGAGCAAGGGCAAGAACCCGCTCCACCCAAACCCGATCTACATCAACGTGCAGCGCGAGGGCGTCGTCATCGAGCTCTCGATGCAGTACACCGAGGCGTACAACGAGGCGATCTTCACTTACGTCAACAACATCAACACGATCGAGGGCGGCACGCACCTGGTCGGGCTCCGCTCGGCGCTGACGCGGACGATGAACGACTACGCGCACAAATACGAGTTCCTCAAGGCGAACGACGAGGCGCTGAGCGGCGAGGACGTCCGCGAGGGGCTGACCGCGATCCTGAGCATCAAGGTACCCGAGCCGCAGTTCGAGGGGCAGACGAAGACGAAGCTCGGCAACAGCGAGGTCCAGGGCATCGTCGAATCGATCGTCAACGACGAACTTGCGACCTTCATGGAAGAGCACCCTTCCGTCGCCCGGCGGATCATCGACAAGGCGATGCTGGCGGCCCGCGCCCGCATC
>JAJRAL010000175.1 GCA_028679935.1 Methanomassiliicoccales archaeon
TGAGGTCTACGACCAGCTGGACTTCGACGTCTGCGTTCAGCCGGGCTGCGACTCCTTCGCCCGCTACCGCGTCCGCATCGACGAGATGTACGAGTCGATGCGCATCATCCGCCAGGCACTGAAGAAGATGCCTGAGGGGCCGACCAGGGTCAAACCCCCACGCAACGCGCCGAAGGGAAAGACCGCCTGGGCCCACGTTGAGGACCCACGCGGAGAGGGATTGATGTACATCATCGGAAACGGAGACGACCATCCGTACCGCCTCAAGGTGAGGAGCCCGATCTTCGTGACCGTGTCGGCCGCACCAGTGATGCTGGTGGGCAACAAGGTCGCGGATGTGCCGGCGATAATGGGCTCGGTGGACATGTGCCTCGGGGAGACGGACAGGTGACCTGATGTACGGCCTCTTCGAATTCGTCCAGGGCATATCGGTCTGGCTGATGGGGGTCGTCGGCTGGATTTTCGATACCATCACTCTCACCGGAATAGCAGACTGGTTCCGCTCGCCCGGGGTCGTCTGGTTCGTCACGAACATCATCGCGGCGCTGCTGGTGTTCATTATCGGTTTCCTGGTCTCCATCACGCTCATCTGGGAGGAGAGGAAGGTCCTCGGCAGACTGATGGACCGGCGCGGCACGCAGGTCGGCGTGCTCGGGCTGTTCCAGAACTTCGCCGACGGCCTCAAGGCGTTCATCAAGGAGATCATCATCCCGACGGAGGTAGACAAGTGGATCTACGACGCCGCGCCGGTGATCCTGATCGGCGCCTCGGCACTAATGATCGGCCTCATCCCCATGTCCGACTCGTGGACGCTCGCGAACCTGTCGATCGGGCTCTTGCTCGTGTTCGCCGTCTTCTCCATCGCCCCGTTCGCCATTCTGATAGGCGGCTGGGCTTCGAACAACAAGTACACCGTCATGGGCGGAATGCGCGCCGCGGCTCAGCTGATCTCGTACGAGATTCCCCTGCTGCTGTCGATGGTGGGCGTCGTCATCCTTGTCGGCTCGTTCTCCTTCTCCGACATAGTACATTTCCAAGAGCAGAACACCTGGCTGTTCATACCCGAGATCCTCGGGTTCATCGTCTTCACCGTGGCAGCGATCGCCGAAGTGGAGAGGGTACCGTTCGACCTGCCTGAGGCCGAGGCGGAACTCGTCGAAGGCTGGCAGACGGAGTACGGCGGAATGAGGTTCGGGCTGATCATGCTCTCCGAGTACATCCGCGGCTTCGCGGCGTGCTCTGTTGCGGTGCTGCTCTTCTTCGGCGGATGGGCCGGTCCGGACTGGCTCTGGCCCGAGATCTGGTTCATCCTCAAGGTGCTGATCCTGTTCGCCCTCTGGATTTGGATCAGAGGCGCGCTGGTCCGAGTCACGACCAAACAGATCCTGAGCCTGGGCTGGACCAGACTGATGCCTCTGGCGCTGGTGAACATCGCCATCGCCGTGACACTGAAGGTCATGGGGGTGTTCTGAAGTGGCAGAGAACAAGCCCAAAAGGAAGTCACCGAGGCCGAAGGGCATCTTGCTGCGGCCGATGGCCGTCGTCGGCAGGGAGACGGTCCGCACCACGATCCACACCCCAAACACAGTCCTGTACCCCTGGGAGAAGCTCGTCATCGCCGACGGCTTCCGCGGACGCCCCGGCCTGGTCATCGACAAGTGCATCGGCTGCCACATATGCGAGAAGATCTGCCCCACCGGTTGCATCGAGCTCATCGAGGTCGAGCTGCCTGAGAAGGGCAAGGTCGAGAGGCCGCAGGTCAACATCGGCCGCTGCATGATGTGCGGCTACTGCGCCGAGTACTGCCCCAAGAACGCTATGATTGTCACGCCCGAGTACGAGCTGGCGAACTACTCGAGGCAGTCGCTCATACTCGATCCGTTCAAGCTCCAATACGAGGACAGGCCCGGCTGCTGGGTCGACGTCGTAGAGATCAAACCAAGCGAACTGGGCACCGGCTCGAAGGGCAGGAGCATCAAGGGCGCGGCCGGCATGAGGGACGTGCCGCATGTCGAGGAGAAGAAGTGCATATCCTGCTCCAAGTGCGAGAAGGTCTGCCCGGCCGGAGCGGTGACGATGGTCGAGGTGGGCAAGAACGAGAAGGGCAGGCCGATCAAGCGCCCGAGATTCGATCCGGAGAAGTGCGTGGCCTGCGAGCAGTGCGTCGACAACTGCCCTAAGAAGGCCATCGATATGAGGGAGGTCTGACCATGCCACTTGACTGGGAGCTGATATTCTTCCTGATTTTCGCGGCCTTCACGATAATCGCCGCGCTGATGATCCTGTTCGCCAAGGAGATCGTGCGCAACGTGGTATGGATGGCGATGACCTTCCTCGGAGTGGCGATCATCTTCCTCTTCCTCGGTGCGGAGTACATCTCCGTCATCCAGATCCTCGTCTACGTCGGCGCGGTCTCGGTGCTGATACTATTCGGCGTCATGCTCACGAAGCGCCGTCTCTCCGGAGGTGGCAAGTGTGAATACTAGGCGGCTCAACGCCTGGGCCGTCGCCATCTCCACGCTGGCGCTGCTCCTGATCGTGATCGGCTCGATCATCACCGTCGACTGGATCGGGACCTACAACCAGTTCACGCCGAAGGATCTCGGAATGGCCATCTTCGAGACCTGGGGGCCGACGCTGATCATCGTCGGACTGCTCATGTTCGCCTCGATGCTCGGAGGCGTGTACATCGCCCAGGAGGACCGCGAATGATACCCGAGGAGTACTTCCTGGTCCTGGCGGCGATACTGTTCGTCATCGGCGCGTACGGCGTGCTCACGAGGCGCAACGCCATCGTCGTCCTGATGTCCATCGAGCTCATGCTCAACGCGGCGAATATCAATTTCGTCACATTCGCCGTCTACAACGGCGACATCGCGGGACAGGTGTTCGCCCTGTTCTCGATCGCCGTCGCCGCCGCGGAGGTCGCGGTAGGCCTCGCGATACTGCTCAACCTGCAGAAGCTGAGGGACACGGTGGAGCTGCCCGACCTCCATCTGCTGAGGTGGTAAGATGACCTTCGTGGAGTACACCTGGCTCATACCGATATTCCCGGTCATCGGACTGCTGCTCGTGGCCGCCTTCGGAAAGAAGACGCCCGAGGGAGGCGGCTATATCGCCGTCGGCGGCATCGCCGCCTCGCTCGTCCTGTCGCTGCTTGTCGCCTTCGAGTTCCTCACCGGGACTCGGGCGGTGGTCACGCAGTCGATGACGTGGATCAACCTGGGCAACGGGTTGCAGTTCGACGTCGGATACTACGTCGACAACCTGACCGCCGTGATGTTGATCGTCGTCTCGATCCTCTGCACGCTGATCCTCGTCTACTCGCTCGGCTACATGCACGAGGAAGGCGAGAGGAAGCGCCGCTACTACGTCGAGATCTCGCTCTTCGTCGTCGGCATGCTCGGTCTGGTGATCGCGAACAACTACCTGATGATGTTCATCTTCTGGGAGATAATGGGCCTGTGTTCGTACCTCCTCATCGGGTTCTGGTACTACAAGCCGTCCGCGGCCGCGGCGGCGAAGAAGGCCTTCCTCGTCACCAGGATCGGCGACATCATGCTGATGACCGGGATATTCGTCCTCTTCGCGGCCTTCGGCACCCTGAACTACCGCGAGCTGTTCTCCTCGTCGGTCGTCGTCGACCCGACACTGTTCACGTTCGGCATGTTCATGGTCTTCGGCGGAGCGATAGGCAAGAGCGCCCAGTTCCCGTTGCACGACTGGTTGCCGGACGCTATGGAAGGCCCGACGACCGTCTCGGCGTTGATCCATGCCGCGACCATGGTGAACGCGGGAGTCTTCCTCGTCGCCAGGTCCTATCCCCTGATGGTGCAGACGCCCGAGGTCATGCTCTTCGTCGCCTGCATCGGGGGCTTCACCGCGATCTTCGCGGCGACCATGGCCCTCAACAATCCGAACATCAAACGGGTGCTCGCCTACTCGACGATCTCACAGCTGGGATACATGTTCTTGGCGCTTGGCGCTGGCGGTTATCTGTTCGCCGCTGGGCAGGTCGAGGAGGGTTCCGCGGGCTTCACCGCCGGCGTGTTCCACCTCATGAACCACGCCTTCTTCAAGGGCCTGCTCTTCCTCTGCGCGGGCGCCGTCATCCACGCCGTGCATACGGAGGACATGAGGCTGATGGGCGGTCTCCGCTCGAAGATGAAGATCACTTCGCTGGCGATGCTCATCGGCGCGCTGTCGATCTCGGGCATACCGCCGCTGAGCGGCTTCTGGTCCAAGGACGAGGTCCTCGCCACCGCCTTCAATGCAGGAAGTGTGCAGTGGACGTTCTACCTGCTCTACGCCATGGGCGTCGTGACGGCGTTCCTGACGGCGTTCTACATGTTCCGCCTCTGGTTCATGACCTTCAGCGGACCGAAGAGCGAGGCGGCGCACCACGCGCACGAGGCCCCGAAGTCGATGAGCTTGCCGCTCATCGTCCTTTCTATCTTCGCGTTCGGCTCCGGGCTGGTCGTTCTGTTCGGGCTCGGTGGAGTGGTCTACTTCGACGTGCCAGAGATCAAGTCGGCGCTTGACGTGCTCGCCGCGACGTTCGGCGACCCGCTGACCTACATCTCGATCGTAGCGGCGGTGCTCGGCATCACCCTCGCCTACTTCGTCTACTACAAGAAATCGATGAGCCTTGCCTGGTCCACCCAGGGAGCGAAGAAGAAGGTCTACGACCTCCTGCTCTACCGCTACTACTTCCCCAAGGGCTACGACGCCTTCGGGATCAAGGTGACCTACGGCATCGCCCGTGCAGTCGACTGGTTCGACCAGAAGGTCATCGACGGAATCGTGAACGGCTTCAGCTACCTGGCCGTGAGGAGCGGCGCGGGACTGAGGAAGGCGCAGACCGGTATGGTCCAGACCTACGCCACGGTGATCGTGGCTGGCCTGACGGTGCTCCTGCTCCTGCTGTACCTGTTCGGAGGCCGGTGATACCATGCTGCAGTTCCTGATCGACATCCACATCCTGCCGCTGCTGATACTCATACCCCTGGTCGGCGCCATCGCGACCTTCCTGATGGGGAAGCACGTCAAGGCGTCGAAGTACGTCGCCCTGATCTTCTCCGGCGTGACGCTCGTCCTCGCGACGCTGCTCCTGCTCTACACCAACCTGTCGAAGTTCGGGATCAACGACTACCAGTACCTCGAGAGCTACAATTGGATCAGCGCACTCGGCATCAACTTCATCGTTGGAGTTGACGGGATAAGCGTTCCGATGGTCTGGCTGAGCGCGCTGCTCTGCTTCCTCGCCATCCTGTTCTCCTGGGACGTGACGAACCGGACGAAGGAGTACATGGGCCTCATGCTCGTCCTCGAGGTCGGCGTGATGGGCGTCTTCATGTCCCTCGACTACTTCATGTTCTACGTCTTCTGGGAGATCGTCCTCATCCCGATGTTCTTCCTCATCTCGATATGGGGAGGACCGAGGCGCGAGTACGCCGCGATCAAGTTCTTCATCTACACCCACATCGCCTCGCTGGTGATGCTGCTCGCCATCTTCGCGCTCTATTTCCAGGCGGGCCTCAACACCTTCGACATGAGAGCGATCCAGACTGTGGCGCCGCTCTTCGCCGTGGGCTTCCAAATCGTCGTGTTCGCGGCGTTCTTCTTCGGCTTCGGCGTGAAGATGCCGGTCGTGCCATTCCATACCTGGTTGCCCGACGCGCACGTCGAGGCGCCGACGGCGGGCTCGGTGCTCCTGGCCGGACTGCTGCTTAAGATGGGTTCCTACGGTCTCCTGAGGGTCGCGCTACCGACGCTGCCATCAGGGGCGCAGGAGCTGCAATGGCTGCTGCTGACGATAGCCATACTATCGATCCTATACGGCGCGTTCGCCTCGCTGGCGCAGAAGGACCTCAAGAAGATGGTCGCCTTCTCGTCGATCTCGCACATGGGCATGGTGCTCCTGGGCATAGCCACGCTCGGAACGATAGGCATCGCAGCGGGAGCTTTCCAGATGTTCGCCCACGGCCTCATCACGGCCGTCCTCTTCATGGTCTGCGGTGTGGTGCAGCACAAGGCGGGTACGAGGGAGATCTCCAAGCTCGGAGGCCTGGCGATCAAATTGCCCTGGCTCGCAACGTTCATGATGATCGGCTTCATGGCCTCGCTCGGCTTGCCTGGATTGGTCGGCTTCGCGGCCGAGTTCACCGTGTTCTTCGCCACCTGGCAGACCTGGCAGTATCTGCTGCTGATACCGATAGCGAGCGTCGCGATCACCGCCGCCTACTACATCTGGGCCATGCAGCGCACGATATTCGGCCCGCTCACCGACAAGATAGACACCTCGCACCTGAAGGACGTGAACTGGTACGAGGCGGCACCGCTGGCCGCGCTATGCATCTTGATCATCCTCTTCGGGCTGTTCCCGGGGGCGATGTTCGACATCATCAGACCAGCCGCCGACGCCGTGGCGCACCTGTTCCCGGTGGTGATCTGAAGTGGCTGACTATTCGATGCTCTACCCAATAATCACGATGGTCATCTTCGGCCTCGCGGCACCGGCGGTGCGCATGATCACCAAGTCGGACCGGGCCACCGCGGGCTTCGCCATCGTCGGAATCCTCGCCTCGATGTCCTTCACCCTAGAGTACTTCTACAACGGATCCGGGGCGGGCGTCTTCGCGAACCTGCTACGCCTCGACGCCTTCTCGGCGCTCTTCATCCTACTCTTCCAATTCGTCGCGCTATACGTGGTCGTAGCGTCGGTCAAGTACGTGGACAAGGAGCGGCACGTCGGCGAGTACTACTCGCTGATCATGTTGGCGTCGACCGGAATGATGGTCGTGGCCATGTCCCTGGACCTGATCACGCTCTTCGTCGGCATCGAACTGACGAGCCTCTCGTCCTACGCCCTGGTGGCCTTCCGCAAGAGGGACCAGAGGTCGGCGGAGGCGGCGACGAAGTACTTCATCATCGGCGGACTGTCTTCGGCGCTGGCCCTGTTCGGCATATCGTTGTTGTACGGCATCACCGGAACGACCAACTTCACTCAGATCGGAATCCAGGTCGGACTGGTCTCGAGCACCGACATGCCGGTCCTGTTGCTGAGCGTCGTCATGATCCTGGCGGGCTTCGGCTTCAAAGTGGCCATCGTCCCGTTCCATATGTGGGCCCCCGATGTGTATGAGGGCGCCCCGACCACCATCACGGCGATGCTGGCCGCCGGGAGCAAGAAGATGGGCTTCGTCGCCCTCTTCAAGGTCTTCCTGCTTGGCATGCTAGCGATACGGGCGGACTGGCAGGCGCTGACCGCCATCCTCGCCATTGTGACGATGACGGTGGGCAACGTGATCGCTGTACAGCAGACGAGCATCAAGCGCATGCTCGCGTACTCTTCGATCGCTCAGGCGGGCTACATCATGATGGTGCTGCCGGTCGCGGCGGCCGGAAGCGCGTCGGTCGCGGTCTTCGCTCTCGAGGGCGGCATATTCCAGATCATCACTCACGCCTTCATGAAGGGCGGGGCGTTCATCATCGTGGCCACGATGAGCACCATGTCCCTGGGCGAGAACATCGCCGACTACAAGGGGCTCGCCAAGAGGGCGCCGCTGATGGCATTCGGGATGGCGATCTTGCTCTTCTCGCTGGCGGGCATACCGCCCCTGGCGGGTTTCGCCTCGAAGTTCGTCCTATTCTCGGCGCCGATCCTAGGTTCCGAAGTGGCGGGCAACCAGTGGCTCGTTTGGCTGTCGGTCGCGGCGATCCTGAACTCCGCGCTGTCCCTGTACTACTACGCGAGGGTCGTGAAGTACATGTACGTGGACAAGGGTCCGGAGGACAGGCTGAAGGCACCGACATCTATGGCGATTGCGGTCGGTATCTGCGTCGTCGCGGTTGTCGCCATCGGGCTTTGGGCCGGGCCGGTGATCGACGCCTGCGCCTCGGCGGCCAATGCATTCTTCCTACCTTGACCTCGCGACTTTTGAGCGAGGTTCTGACCTATTCCGACCGGCACCAAAGGGTATCGCAGTGGAGGGCGCGGCGGACTACTGGTCGCGTCCAGTTAGTGTTAAGTACGGAGGCATCATTATGATGCCGATACATTGAGCTGGGAAGCCCCGATCGAGAGAGAGCTGAAGCAGGTCGAGCAGGGGATACGCCGCAGCGTCGCTTCCGATGAGAAGGAGCTCACCAGGATCTGCATGCACGTCATCGGGGCCGGCGGGAAGCGCCTCAGACCCGGTATCGCCATTCTTTCCTACGAAGCGGCAGGCGGTGGGGATCTTCCCAAGTTCATAGGCATCGCCGCGTCGTTCGAACTGATCCACAGCGCCACCCTCATCCATGACGACATCAACGATCAAGGCGAGGTTCGCCGTGGAAGGATCGCAGCGCACAAGAAGTTCGGCGTCCAGAAGGCGCTGGTCGCGGGCGATTTCATGTTCGTCCGCTCCTTCAAGCTTGGCGGCAATTGGGACAAGAAGGTCGTCCAGATCATCTCCGACGCCTGCACCGAAACGGCTGAGAGCGAGATCCTCCAGAGCGCTCACGAATTCGATCCGAAGACGGACGTCAAGACCTACTTCAAGATCATCACCGGCAAGACGGCTAAGCTCATCGAGGCGGCCGCCCTGGTCGGGGCTCACATGGCCGACGCGGACGATAAGAAGTCCAAGGCGCTAGGGGGCTACGCGCTCAACCTCGGCCTCGCCTTCCAGATCATCGATGACGTGCTCGACCTCAACGGCACGGAGAAGGAGCTCGGGAAGCCTCTGGGGATCGACCTAGTCGACGGCAAGCTCACGCTGCCACTGCTATTCGCGGTCGAGGACGAGGCGTACGGCGACAGGATATCGCGCCTGTTCGTCAAGAGGAAGAAGACCCGCGCCGAGGTGAAGCGCATCCTCGAGCTGGTCGCGAAGACGAGTGCCCTGGACCGGGCGAGGCTGGAGGCCGCGAAGTACTCGAACAAGGCGAAGAGGATGCTGAGCGCACTCGAACCCTCTCCGTACAAGGACGCCCTGCTGGAGCTCGCCCAGGCAGTGGTCGACCGCAGGTCGTGACGGGGGGGGACGCCGGTACGCCGGGGACCGAGAAGGTCGATGTTGTCGTCATTGGTGCCGGACCGGCGGGAAGCACGGCCGCCTGGAAGGCCGCCGAGGGCGGCGCTGATGTCCTCTTGCTGGAGAAGAGGCCGATCATCGGCGTCCCGGTGAGATGCGGCGAGTTCCTACCGAGCAAGGGAGAGGTCGCTTCGTTCTTCCCGGATGCGCTGAACCTAGAATCCCTGTTGGACCTGCCTCAAGATCTGGTGCAGCGGAAGATCGACAAGATCAGAGTGTATTCGCCAAAGCTCAGGCCCTACGAATTGCCGTTCGACGGTTCCACGACCGATCGCGATCGTTTCGATCAGTATCTGGCCCTAAGAGCCGAGAAGGCGGGGGCGAGGGTCGAGAAAGGAGCGCGGGTCACCTCGATCAGGAATAACGAGGTCATGCTGGGCGATCGCCATATCCAGACCAAGATAATAGTCGGAGCGGACGGACCGCTCTCGCTGGTGGCGAGATCACTCGGCCTTGAGAGGTCATGGGACCTCTGTCCGGCGATGGCCGCATTCTCGCCCGGCGACTTCGAACCGGTCGCAGAGATGTACTTCGGGAGCGTCTCGCCCGGTGGATATGCTTGGGTCATCCCAAAGAAGGGGGGCGCGAACGTCGGTCTCGGCGTCTCGAGGCTCTTCACCAAAACGCACCTGATCGACCACTATCGTTCTTTCATCGCCTTCCGTCACCTTGACCCCGGACCGGCCTCCGGGAAGATGGTGCCGATGTCGGGCCCGATCTCCAAGACCGTCAGCGGCAACGCGCTCGTCGTAGGCGACGCGGCCGGCCAGGTCATGCCGGTCAATGGGGGAGGGATACCGATTGCGATTATCTGCGGCGCGATCGCGGGGGAGGTATCAGCGGGTGCGGCGAAGGGCAAGCGCTCTCTGAACGACTACGAGAGCGAGTGGAGACGCCAGGTGGGGAAGCCTCTCGCGACGGCACTCAGGACGAAGCGTCTGGCAATGCTCGCGTTCGGAAGCCCTTGGAGGCTGGAGCAGGCGATGAGGATGCTCGGCATCCGCAGGATGGGCAAAGCTATCCGTTGCAAGTCAGTCTTTCCGTGAGCGGACCGTCCTCAGCTTGCTGCCGCAGACAGGACACTCCGGCATCTCGGTGTCGAACACCCGCCCGCAGCCCACGCACTTGTACTTCCATTTGAAGACCTTGCGAATGCCCTTCAGACCCACCGGCCGGTAAGGGACACCGAGGTAGGCGGCGAGATTCTGGATCGAGTAGTCGTCGGTGAGAAGCATCGCGCCGAGGTCCATCGCGAGCGCGAGCACCTCGACATCCGTCGGCGATACCCTGGCTATGTCCCCGGTGCTCTGCGCCGCCTCTTTTACCTTCTTGATCGAGGCCTTGGTTGCCTCAGAGGTTCGCAGAAGCTCGCCCCAGCGCTCAATCCTCCGATCCTTGTACTTCTCGAGTTCTTCGAGCACCGAGGGTGTCACGTAGACCTCCGCGCCTTGGGGCAGGTCCTCCATCGAGAACAAGGCAGAGGTATCTAGGACCAGTCTCTCTGTTTCGGCGCTCATATTGCTCAGTTGACTAACCCTTAACGCATTAAAGCTAAATACGCTCCGTGGCATTCGTCGGAGCACGATGCGCGAGATCGTCGTCGACCCAGCGGTACTGGAGTTCGTCAAGGAAAGCGGTGAGGACTATCGCGTCTCGACCGACTGCTCCGGTCCGGTCATCCTTCCCACGAGGATGAAGCCGCCCAAGGACAGCGATCTGCGGGTGAAGGCTGGCAATCAGACCTTGTACATCTCGAGGGTCCAGGCGCGATACATCGACCGCGTCACGATGGACATGCTTTTCGATCCGGCCAGAGGGTCGAGCTGTGTCATGTATGAGGACCTCTGACCTCGGAGGCGCGCTCGGCGGAATAACGGGCCATCTCCTCGACGTCCAACTTCGACTCTTCTTCCGAGACTCTCCAGGGCTTCGCCATGGTGGCCGGTTTCGATGGAACCCATCTGCAGACAGAAGTCGTCCTGGTCGACATCTCGTATGTGCCGATCCTCTTGGCAATCGTCTCTATTTCGATCTTGTCGAGCCCAATGAGCGGACGGAGTACCGGGAAGTCTAGTCCATGGGATTCCGCCCTCAGATTATGAAGCGTCTGCGAGGCGACCTGACCAAGCGATTCACCGGTCACGATCGCCTCTCCTCCGATCCTCTTTGCCAGGTCCCGGGCTACTCGAAGCATGAGGCGCTTGCACAGAACGCACTGGAACCCTTTCTGGCAGGCCCCCTCGATCAGGTCCTGGTTTCGCGCGTGCGGAGCGACGTACAGCGCGACCTCCTTGTCCGCGACCGACTCGAGCCTGTGTCGGATCTCGTCGACCTTCCTCGCCTCGACCTCGTCCGGAGCCGACGAGTTGCCCATGTGCAAGAGAACGACGTCCAGGCCTCTGTCTAGCATCATGAAGGCCGCGACCGGCGAGTCGATGCCGCCGGACAGGAGACAGACAACGCGCAAGCTGATCCACCCTTCAACACGATTAGAAATAGATAAGGTGAGCGACCCTCAGTTGTTTAGCTTGAGGTTATCGCTCGTGGTCGAGCCAGGATAGGGCAAATAGTCTTCGTCCTCCTCCTCCGCCTCCACGATCATCGTGAAGAGCATGTTGACGATCTCGCGCATTTGCCGCAGCTCATCCTTCAGCTCCACGATCTCTCTGGCAAGGTCCTCGTTAGTCTTGGCCGTTTTCCTCACCTATCCTACCGATTTGTTCGTCGCGATATATCCCTTTGCACTTCAACCTTGCGTCCAGTCCATGCTTGGAACGTATCCCTACTGCGAGAATCGCAGCTCACCAGGACACGTTGCCGTAATCGTCCGCTATCTTCCTCGTCTCCGTCCGCTCGCAGTTATTGCAGTAGAGGGAAGTATCCTTTCGCACGAGCGGAGCGCGGCATCTGCGGCACAACGCCTTGACGACCCCGAAATGCTCACTGGCCGTCGTCAGTTGCACCGATGGTTTCGCTTGGATGACCTTCGCCCGGATGAGGTCGCTCGGCCTCATCTCCCTGCCGGCATCCTGGGTATACTCCATCGACAGCTTCGAGACGTGGATCGTCCCGTTGGTGTCTCCGGTGATCGCCCGCTCCCGGCCTTCGACCGCCACGACCTCGCAGATTGCCATCATGCTTCTGACATCGGTCACTTCACAGAACACCGAGTCCCCTGCCTTCAGCTCCGCCATCTCGTTGTACGCCTTCACAGACGCGACGTGTTCGTCTTGGTCGAGCTCAAGCTCGCCCGCAAACGCCGCGAATATCTTCCCGTTCTCTTCATAGGTGCCCTCGGCCGGAAGGTACTCCTCGGCCTCCGCCACTTCTTCGCCGGGCAGAACGGGCCTCTTGGTCTTCATCAGGTTTCACCTTGTGTCTTGATGCGGAACAACGCAACTTCCACATCAGTCTTTGCTTTCTTATGGAAGGCGAATGTATGAGGAATCTCGAATTTATACCTTTTCTGGATTTCGCCGGAGGCGCCAGTCGATGCGATGAGGCTCCTCACGAACTCCTCCGTACCGCCGAGGTGGAGTGAGTAGACGACGTTCGCTATCCCAATCGCCTTCTCCAGGAACGGACGGTCGGCGTGCCTCGTCTGAGCACCGAAAGGCGGATTCATGACCACCGTATCGGCGCTGGCCTGGAACGAACGGACGTCGCTCACCAGAAGTTCGATGCTGACCCCGAGTTCGCGCGAGTTGGCAGCGGCAAGTTCGACCGCGCCCTTGTCGACGTCGACCCCGATCACACGCTCTGCGCCGAGAAGGGCCGCGCCTATGCCGAGTATCCCGGTCCCGCAGCCGAGATCGACGACGGTCCTACCCGCGATGTCGCCTTGGGAATAGGCGAGGAAGAGCATGTCCGCGGCGATCGTCGCGGGCGTCTGGTACTGCTCAAGCGATGCGATGGGCGAAGCGAAGGTGCGGACCTTCTGGAGCGCCATCTCGAGGTCCTTCAGCTTCATCCCCGTCCTTGGAGTCATGTTCGGCATCTCATCTCATCGGTGCGTGGCGGGCTCGTGCCCGCTACTGGTTCAGTCCAAGGTTGAGGAAGTCTGCGCTGGTGAGGATCCCGACGATCTGGCCCTTGCGGGAGACGAGAACCGCCTCCTCCCTCTGCAAGTGGACCGAAGCGAGCTCTATTGGGGTGTCCTCGCTGAGTATCGGGAATGGCTCGGTCATGACCTCATCCACCCGCGTCTGCATGACCTGCTCGTAGCTCTTGCGGCCGTTTCGCGTCTCCTCGATCGTGTAGTCCCTGATCCTGTCGTCGGTGACCCCTCCGACCACCCTGTCGCCTACGGTGACCGGCAGCTGCGTGAAGCGTCCTTTCATCATCCGATCGACACACTCCCCGATCGACTGCTCGGGGGAGACCCAGATCACTCCTCGGGTCGCGAGGTCACCGACGGTGAGCTGCGCTCCGACCTTCACTCCTTCCACCTTCCGCTTCCTGAGGATCTCCTCGAAAGCTACCAGTATCTTCCTGACGTTCGAGTACGAGGGGTCGATGCTCCCTCTCTCAATCTTCGCGATGAGCGATTGACTGACACCCGCCATGGATGCAAGCTCCCGTTGGGACATGTTGAGTCGCTTCCGCATCTGCCTGATCTTGTCGAGGTCCGGCAATTGGGGTATCAGCCCGAGTCTCTGGGTAGTCATTTGAGCACCTCAAGCGATTCGAATAAGGCATCATCTGATTCGTGCCCTCAGTAAAAACTATTCCTATCGTACTTCGATTCGGGGTGATGGTAATCAGATCGGTCCACAGCGACGGGTGTTCTCACAATACTTCGCGGCCAGTTGCGCCGTCATCCAGGAGATTTCCAAGCCAGAACCGCGAGCCCAACTGTGCATATATTCCATTCGGATTCAGATTCGCAGCAACCCTTAATAACAGAATCATTCGTGCGAGAACGGAAAGTGGCCTCCACCACCGACTATGTTCAAACATCGTCCGCAGCGTTCAAATAGTCGGCCGCGGTGGTTTCAGGAAGGAGAATCGTGATGGCGCGCGTGCCGGCCGTGGGCGAGGAAAAGCTCCTGGCAAGGAGAATGGAATCGGATATCGAGGTCGAACAGAGGGAGCTTTTCGGAGCGACCAGGCCTGAGGGGCTCGACCACGAAATCGGCGGATGCGGCATCGCCGGAATAATGGACCTTTCCGGCAGGAGGGTCCCGGGCGATAAGATCGTCACCATGCTGGAGACGATGGCCGAACGCGAGAACGGCCTCGGCGCGGGATACGCGTGCTATGGCCTTTTCCCCGAAAGAAGGGACCAGTACTGCCTCCAATTCCTGTTCGACGAAGACGATCCGAGGACCTGCGTCGAGGAGCTGCTCAAAGGCCTGGGAGACATCGAGAAGGATGAGCGCGTCTACACCAGGCGCGTGCGGTCGATGCGTCCCCCGTTCCCAACCGTCTGGCGCTATTTCTTCAAGCCCAGGAAGGGTGTCGAATTCATGGGCAGAACGGACCTTACGGACGACGATCTCCTGGTGCAGCTCTCGATGCACATCAACTCCGAGATCAAAGGCGCCATCTGCGTTTCGAGCGGCAAGGACATGGCCGTCTTCAAGGGGAACGGCTACTCCTACGAGATAGCCGATTTCTATGACCTGTCCAGATACTCCGGCCAGATGTGGACCTCGCACTCGAGGTTCCCGACCAACTCGCCCGCATGGTGGGGCGGGGCGCATCCGCTAAGCATCCTCGACTGGTCGGTCTGCCACAACGGCGAGATCACCTCCTACGGGGTGAACCGGAAGCTGGTCGAGATGGCCGGCTACCGGTGCAGCGTGCTCACCGACACGGAGGTCATCGCCTACATGTGGGACATGCTGGTGCGGAAGCAGGGGCTGCCGATCCCGATAGCCGCCTTCGCCATGGCGCCGTGGTATTACAATGACATCGCCCGCCTCGATCCAGAGAGCGCCCAGCTGGCGAGCTGGATCCGAATCACGTACAAGGAGGCGTTCCTCAACGGGCCGTTCAGCATCATCGTCGGCCGCCGCGAGCCGGAGGTCACGATGATTGCCCTGGCGGACCGGAAGAAGCTCAGGCCCTTGCTCGTCGGAACGTCCCAGGACGGGAAGACGCTGTACACGGCGAGCGAGGAATGTGCCGTTAGGGTCGTCGACGATGGTGCGGAGACGTGGACCCCGAACGCGGGAAGTCCCATGGTCGCTCAGGTCGGCAGGGGGATAATCCGGGATGGAACGGAGCATCCGTTCGCGGGGGTGAGCAGATGAGCCCGCCGCCCGTTCGCCAGAGGGGCGAACTTGAAGCGCCCGAGCGCTTCCGCCCGGTGATCAACGCAGAGCTCTGCAAGCGCTGTAAGAAGTGCGTCTCCGAGTGCTCTTACCGCGCCCTCGAAATGGTGGATGGGGTCGTTACGCCTGTCGGGGGTTGCGTGGCCTGCGGCCGCTGCATCAATGTCTGTCCGTCATATGCCATCGAGATACGCCAGGTGCCATCGCAGTTCCCGACGCACGCGAACTTCAACGAGAGAGTGAGGAGGACGATAATGTCGCAGGCGTCGTCCGGCGGGGTGATGCTCACCTCGTGCGGCACCGATGTTCCGTATCCGGTCATGTTCGACGAGATGCTTCTCGACGCGGCGCAGATCACAAACCCGGCGATCGATCCGCTCAGAGAGCCGGTCGAGACGACGACGTTCGTCGGCGGGAGAAGGGGCAGGATCCGCGTCGTCGACGAAGGCGATCGCTACAGGATGGAGGATGAGGTCGCTCCGGTAATCCCAATCTCCATGCCGATCATGATCGGTCACATCTCGCTCGGCTCGATCTCCTACAATGCGCAGAAGGCGCTGTTCATGGCGGCCAAGGAGCTCGGAATTCTCGCCGGCTCAGGAGAGGGCGGGCTGCACAAGGACTTCTACCCCTTTGCGGGGAACGTGGTCAGCGAGGTCGCGAGCGGCCGGTTCGGCGTCACCGGAGAGTACCTGAGGCGCACCGCCGCGGTGGAGATCAAGATCGGTCAAGGGGCCAAGCCGGGTCACGGCGGGCACCTACCGGGAGAGAAGGTCTCCGCTCTCATCTCTCAGACGAGAATGATCCCCGCTGGGACGGACGCGCTATCACCCTACCCGCACCACGACATCTACAGCATCGAGGATCTCCAGCAACTTATCTCCGTCATCAAGGAATCGACGGAGTACAAGGTTCCGATCGGGGTGAAGATGGCAGCGGTCCACAACATCGGCGCCATCGCATCCGGAGCGGTGCGGGCCGGGGCGGACTTCATCACCATCGACGGCTTCAGGGGCGGCACCGGCTCGACGCCCCGCATCATCAGGGACCACGTCGGCCTGCCGATCGAGGTCGCGATCTCGGTGGTCGACCAGAGGCTCGCAAAGGAGGGCCTGAGGAACAAGGTGACCGTTTTCGCGGGAGGCAGCATCCGCTCTTCCGCCGACATGATTAAGGCGATCGCGCTCGGGGCGGACGCGGTCATGGTGTGCACCGCGGCGATGGTGGCCATGGGTTGCAGGGTCTGCCAGCAATGCCACCGCGGCGTCTGCTCCTGGGGGATCGCGACGCAGCGCGAGGACCTCGTCTCGCGCCTCGACCCGGACGTCGCGGCGGCGAGGGTCGTCCGCCTCTTCCGCAGCTGGAACGAGGAGCTCAGGGAGGTGCTAGGAGCCATGGGCATCGATTCGGTGGAGAGCCTGGTCGGCAACCGGGACCGGCTGCGCTATTTCGGCCCGAACTCCAAGATCGCCGAGATCATGGGCGTGAAGCACGTCGGCGAAGGGTGGGGCTAGGATGCCCGCCAAGATCCGGCCAGAGAGGGCTCGCGCTGAACCATCCATACCGGTCGAGAAGCTTCCCGATGGGACGGTTGTCGTCGACACAGGGGGCCGGGACGCGAACGGCCGGCCGGTCGACTACCATGCCGTGAACGCGCTGATCAGGGCTTTGATGGCCGGCGGCACGAAGAGGATCGTGATGAACGGCGTGATGGGGCAGAGGTACATCGCCGCGAGCGCGACCGGCGATATCCGCATCGAGATACACGGCACGCCCGGGAACGACCTTGGGGCATTCCTCGACGGGCCGACAATCGAGGTCTTCGGGAACGCGCAGGACCAGACGGGCAACACGATGAACGCCGGCAGGATCGTCGTGCATGGGAACGCCTGGGACGTGACTGGGCTGGCGGCAAGGGGCGGAACGATCCTGATCCAGAGGGACACCGGCTACCGCGTCGGCATCCACATGAAGGAGTACTGCGGCACGAAACCCACGCTCGTCATCGGCGGCAGGGCGAAGGATTACCTGGGCGAATACATGGCTGGTGGAGTCATCGTCGTGCTCGGCGAAGGATGCGCTCCCGGCGACTCTCCTGTCGGCCTCAACATCGGGGCGGGGATACACGGAGGTGTCATGTTCATCCGCGGCAAGGTGGAGGAACACCAGCTCGGGGCCGGAGCGACCCTGGACCGGCTGACTCCGGAGGACAGCGAGCGGCTCGTCCAGATCCTGGAGGATTTCGAGACGGCTTTCGAATCCACCACGTCGCGCGACTGGAATCAGTGGGTCAAAGTCCATCCAGCATCTACGAGGCCATTCTCGGGCCATTATGATCCGACCTGCGTCTAGGATCAGATCCCGGGGAAGCGCATCACCGAGTCGAGAACGATGTGCAGCTCGACGTCCTTCAGACCAATCGGAACGATCTGTGTCTGGATGGTGTCGTGGAGGGTGCGGTTGTCCGCGGCCAGGAGGCGCACCATGATCCTCCTCCTGCCCGAGACCTGAAGGACCTCGGTCACAGTCGGGACCTTGTTGAGCTCCTTCAGCTTCTCCAGCGTACAGCCGTCGGCGAGATTCGCCAGGAGGATGCCCTCGACCTTCATGCCGACGGCCTCCGAGTCGACCACCGCCACGTAGCCGAGGATGACCTTGTCGTCCTCGAGACGCCTTATCCTGTCCCGTATCGTCGAGGCCGATCTCCTCAGCTTCACCGCCACGTCGTTGTAGGTGAGCTTGCCATCGGTCATCAGCAGCTCGAGGATACGCTTGTTCATGTCGTCTACGGTTACCGCGCCTCTTCCCCCAGATGATCGTTGTTATCCACGCAGTTCATCCA